>CAYUKT010000081.1:0-9302 GCA_964445285.1 uncultured Bacteroides sp.
AGGGACCAGAATGAGGAACACAACGGCGGCAGCTACTGGATCGGCACCATGGGTAAGACTTCTTTCGGTAATATGGGAGGCAACATGGGCGGTATCCGGGTGGGAGGCACCACTGGTTACCAGTCGGCATTTCAGGTAGTGGGGGCCAGGAAATACCGGGATTTCAGAAATGATAAGGTGCTGGACAACAGACAGTTTCAGATGGCGCTCCGGAAATTGCGGCAGTTTTCCAGTAAACTGGATATTCCCGAGACGGAGCTTGACATCAACGGTACGGTGGACGCTACCTGCAATAACGGCGGCTGTCTGCAGATTGTGATGGAAAAACCCCGCAAAAATGCGGTGAAACTTTTGCTTCTAATGGATTCCGGCGGAACCATGATTCCTTATACAACTTTATTGAGTGAACTGTTCCATTCAGTGCATAAATCCAATCATTATAAGGATGTAAAGACCTATTTCTTCCACAATTGTATCTATTCGAACCTCTATAACACACCAGAGTGTGAGAATGGAGACTGGATTGAGACAGAATGGATGTTTCGGAATCTGGACAGTGACTATAAAGTGATCATTGTGGGAGATGCCGCCATGGCACCGGAAGAACTGTATTCCACCACAGGCAACTACAGAGGGCCTAATGGCGGACTTTCCGGTATGGACTGGCTGCTTTTGATGAAGCGGCATTATAAAAAGATTGTGTGGCTGAATCCCAAGATGGCGCCGGGACATGCGCCCTGGCGGGAAGCAGAGACGGCGATCAAAGAACTTTTTCCCATGTATAAACTGACGGTGGACGGGCTGAACCAGGCAATGATGAAACTGATGGTGAATCGGTGACGGAGATTTTCCGTCACCTTTTTCATGGAAGGGGAAAGTTCTCCTCTTACTACTTGACATTAACGAGTAAAAGTGCTAAAGTGTTGAAGGTGGTTTTATTTATGGGATAATGATTCCAAAACCATATATACTCAGGAAAGGAGACTGGTCATGTCAACTTTAGAGGAGATTCGCAGTCGTTTTCAAAATGATCATTTTGCTACGGATGCTACGGGTATTGTCATAGATTCTGCTGAACCGGGGAAGGCCGTCTGTTCATTGACTTTGGAAGAGAGACATATGAATGAGAATCATGTTCCCATGGGCGGGGCTATTTTTACTCTGGCGGATATCGCTTGTGCCGTTGCGGCCAATGGGTATTCCGAGAAGAAGACAGTCAGCCAGCAGGCGTCTATCACGTTTCTTGCCCCTGCAAAGGGAAAACGCCTGATCGCGGAGGCTTCCTGCCTGCGAGCCGGACGTACCACCGCGCTGTATGTGGCGGATGTGAGAGATGAACTGGGTACCTATGTGGCGCATGCAACAGTGAATGCATATGTCATTAGATAACGGTCGATATTATATAATTGTGATAGGAAAGTGGATATAGCACAAAAGGAGGAACCACATAATGGTAATTACAGAGTTTTTGGAGCGGAATGCACGCCTGTACGGTTCGGACACGGCGCTGGTAGAGTTGAATCCCTCTAACGAGCGTGACAGTGCAGTGACCTGGCGGGAGGCAAGCCTCATTGAAAGCGCAGGGGATGGCGCTCCTTACCGCCGGGAGTTGAGCTGGACAGATTTTGACAGGCGCGCCAATCGTTTTGCGAATCTGCTGTTAAGCCGCGGTTTAAAACGGGAGACGAAGGTAGGTATTCTGATGATGAACTGCCTGGAATGGCTGCCTATTTATTTTGGGATCCTGAAGGCGGGCGGTGTGGCTGTGCCTTTGAATTTTCGTTATTCTTCGGAGGAGATTAAGTATTGTCTGGAACTGGCGGATGTGGAAATTCTGGTTTTTGGACCGGAGTTTATCAGCCGTATGGATGTGATCGCAAAGGATCTGCCGGGAGTACGGATGATGTTCTTTCCCGGTAAAGGCGGCCCTTCCTATACGGAAGACTGTCTGAAACTGATGGGCTTTTGTTCGTCCAGCGCGCCGCCGGTGGCGCTCGAGGAGACGGATTATGCGGCGATTTATTTTTCTTCCGGTACTACCGGTTTCCCGAAAGCCATCCTGCATAACCACAGATCCCTGCGTTCCTCCTGCGAGACGGAACAGAAGCATCACGGGCAGACGAAGGAGGATGTATTCCTCTGTATTCCGCCGCTCTATCATACAGGGGCTAAGATGCACTGGTTCGGCTCCCTGATCACGGCCAGTAAGGCGGTGCTCCTTCGGGGTGTGAAACCTGAGTGGATATTGCGGGCAGTCACGGAAGAGCAGTGTACCATCGTATGGCTGTTAGTGCCTTGGGCCCAGGATCTTCTGGATGCGATTGATTCCGGACAGGTGGAGATGGAACACTATTTGTTAGAACAGTGGCGTCTGATGCATATCGGTGCCCAGCCTGTTCCACCCAGTCTGATCCAGCGTTGGAAGAAGCATTTCCCGCACCACCAATACGATACCAACTATGGCTTAAGCGAATCCATAGGGCCGGGCTGTGTGCATCTGGGCGTGGAAAACATACATAAAGTTGGGGCTATCGGTAAGCCCGGCTATCATTGGGAAGCAAAGATTGTGGACGAGCAGGGGCAGGAAGTGTCTCAGGGTGAGGTGGGCGAACTCATTGTCCACGGTCCGGGTGTCATGCTCTGTTATTATAAGAATCCCGAAGCTACGGATGAGGTGTTGAAGGACGGATGGCTTTATACGGGGGATATGGCGCGGATGGACGAGGATGGATTTATTTATCTGGTAGACCGTAAGAAAGACGTCATCATCTCCGGGGGCGAGAATCTTTATCCTGTACAGATTGAGGATTTCCTGCGCCGGAACGATAAGATTAAGGATGTGGCTGTGATCGGCCTGCCGGATGCAAGACTTGGCGAGATTGCGGCGGCGGTTATTGAACTGAAAGAGGGGATTTCCTGCACAGAGGAAGAGATAATGGAGTTCTGTAAGGAGCTGCCACGTTATAAACGGCCCCGGAAGATTATCTTTGAAAAGGTGCCCAGAAATCCTACGGGCAAGATTGAGAAGCCTGTGCTCCGGGAGCGGTACTGCCACGGCAGCCTTGTGGAAGCGCAGATTAAAAACTGACCGATAAGTTAAAGTTTTTAAGCGCAGGATTTGTGTTTGAGGATATGAATTCGTACAGTGAGAAAGGAACGGTTGTAAAATGGATCTTTTTATTAAATTAATAATGCTTGTTATTTTTTTCGGGGTGATGATCGGTATCGGACTTTACTGCCGCCGTCATGCTACCGATGTGAATGGATTTGTGCTGGGCGGCAGGAATGTGGGCCCTTGGCTGACTGCATTTGCTTATGGAACCAGTTATTTCTCAGCGGTTGTCTTTGTGGGTTATGCGGGGCAGTTTGGCTGGAAGTATGGAATTGCTGCTACCTGGGCCGGTCTGGGAAATGCTTTTCTCGGTTCCCTTCTTGCCTGGGCCGTGCTGGGAAGACGTACCCGTATTATGACACAGCATTTAAACAGCGCTACCATGCCGGAATTTTTTGGACGGCGTTTTGGGAGCAAGCCGTTAAAACTGGCGGCTTCGGCGATTATTTTTATCTTTTTGATTCCTTATACGGCCAGTCTTTACAATGGTTTGAGCCGGCTTTTCGGTATGGCTTTTGACATCGATTACAGTGTGTGTGTGATCGTGATGGCAGTACTCACCGGTATTTATGTGATAGCGGGCGGTTATATGGCCACCGCCATCAACGATTTTATCCAGGGCATCATTATGATTTTCGGTATTATAGCGGTGGTGGCTGCAGTGTTAAACAGCCAGGGCGGTTTTCTGGCGGCGCTTGATAAACTGGCGGCCGTAAGCGATGAGACGGTTTCTGCGGCACCCGGTGTGTTCAATTCTTTCTTCGGACCGGATCCCGTGGGACTATTGGGGGTGGTGATCCTCACCAGCCTTGGTACCTGGGGACTGCCCCAGATGGTGCAGAAGTTCTATGCCATCAAGAGTGAGAGCGCTATCAACAAGGGTATGATTATCTCCACTGTTTTTGCGACAATCGTGGCGGGCGGCTGTTATTTTCTGGGCGGTTTTGGACGGCTTTTCAGCGATAAGATAGATATTGCGGCCAATGGTTATGACTCTGTGGTACCGACCATGCTTTCCGGGCTTCCCACGATTCTGATTGCAGTGGTGGTAATTCTGGTACTTTCAGCTTCCATGTCCACGCTTTCTTCCCTGGTATTGGCATCAAGCTCTACCTTGACGCTGGACTTTATTAAAGGTAATATTATTAAGGAGATGGATGAAAAAGAACAGGTGAAATGGATGCGGGCCCTTCTGGTGGTGTTTATAGCAATATCCGTGGTGCTTGCATTGATTCAATATCGTTCTAATGTCACTTTTATCGCGCAGCTCATGGGTGTGAGCTGGGGTGCGCTGGCCGGCGCTTTTCTGGCACCTTTCCTCTATGGTTTATATTGGAAACGGACGAGCAAAGCTGCCTGCTGGGTAAGTTTTCTGTTTTCCACGATAGTGATGCTGGCCAATATCTTTTTCCGTGCAAGTTTTCCTGCGCTCCTGCAGTCGCCGATCAATGCCGGCGCGTTCTGTATGCTGGCGGGGCTTGTGATCGTGCCGGTGGTGAGTATGTTTACCAAGGCGCCTGAACAAAAGGCATTGGAGGAGATTTTCTCCTGCTATCAGAAGAAGGTGACAGTTTCCGTGACAGATTCCATCGGCGATCAGTCTTAAGAAGCGATAAACGCTTTGGAATGGAGGAAAGTGAAAGTATGAAAACACTAATGCTTGGCAACGAGGCGGTTGCCAGAGGCCTATATGAGGCGGGGTGCTGCTTTGTGTCCAGTTATCCGGGAACGCCCAGCACGGAGATTACTGAGAGTGTGGCGAAATATGAGGAAGTGTACGCGGAGTGGGCGCCTAATGAGAAAGTGGCGCTTGAGGCGGCGCTTGGTGCGTCCCTTACAGGAAAGAGAAGTTTTTGTGCCATGAAGCATGTCGGTTTAAATGTGGCGGCGGATCCCCTCTTTACTATTTCCTATACAGGAGTAAACGCAGGACTTGTGATCGGCGTGGCCGATGATGCGGGGATGCATAGTTCCCAGAATGAACAGGATTCCAGACATTATGCAAAAGCCTCGAAGATTCCCATGCTGGAGCCTTCTGATTCGGCGGAAGCGCTCAGCTTTGCAAAGCTGGCTTATGAACTTTCGGAGAAATTTGATACGGCGGTTCTGATCAAGATGTGTACCCGTGTCAGCCATTCCCAGAGTGTGGTGGAGACAGGGGAGCGGATAGTCCCGGAACAGAAAAAGTATGAGAAGAATCCTGGTAAATACATTATGATGCCGGTCAATGCCAAGAGACGCCATCCGGAGGTGGAGGCGCGTACCAAGGCCCTGACGGAGTGGGCCGAGCAGACCGATATCAATCGGATTGAGCCGGGACAGGATACATCCTGCGGTATTATCACTTCTTCCACCTGCTATCAGTATGTGAAGGAAGCGTTTGGAGATATCTATCCCGTGCTGAAACTGGGCATGATCTGGCCTATGCCTCAGCAGAAGATTAAGGACTTTGCGGCCACCGTTGACAGACTGGTGGTGGTGGAGGAACTGGATGGCTTTATTGAGACGCATTGTAAGAACCTGGGCCTTTCTGTTTCCGGAAAAGACCTGTTTACCGATATCGGGGAACTGAGCCAGAATCTGGTGAAGGAGAAGCTGGGCGGGACGGTAGAGACAGGCGCCTGTCTGGCGGAAAATATCCCGGCCAGACCGCCTGTGATGTGTGCAGGATGTCCTCACCGCAGTATTTTCTATGTGTTGAAGAAATTAAACCTGACGGTTCTTGGTGATATTGGCTGTTATACATTGGGTGCCGTGGCGCCTTTGGGAGCTATCGATACGACTATCTGCATGGGCGCTTCCGTGTCGGGACTGCACGGGTTCGTGAAGGCAGGCGGCGAGGAGATGGAGGGACGGACTGTAGCAGTCATCGGGGATTCCACATTTATCCACTCCGGCGTTACCGGCCTGATCAATATTGCCTATAATGAATCCAATGCTACCGTGATCATATTGGATAATTCCATCACCGGCATGACGGGGCATCAGCAGAATCCCACCACAGGCTATAACCTGAAGGGGGATCCCTGCACAAAGATCGACCTGGAGAGCCTGTGCCATGCGGTGGGCATTCAGCGTGTGAGGGTGGTGGATCCCTATGATATGGAGGCATGCCAGACAGTGATTAAAGAAGAACTGGCGGCAAAAGAGCCTTCGGTCATCATTTCCCGCCGTCCCTGTGCATTGCTAAAATATGTGAAACATCCCGGTCCAATCTGTTCCGATCCGGAAAAGTGCAAGGGATGTAAGGCGTGTATGAATATCGGCTGTCCGGCTATCAGCATGGTGGATGGGAAAGCGAAGATTGACGCAACACTCTGTGTGGGATGCGGCGTCTGTGAGCAGCTTTGTAAGTTTGACGCACTTGGTTAAGAAATGCGGCGTTAAGGCGATTTTGAAGATATTTTCAAGACATGGAGAGAAACAGGAGCTACAATGACTGTGACAGAATAGAAAGCACAGGCAGGAATGGAGACTAATATGGAAACAAAGAATATTATGATCGTGGGAGTGGGCGGACAGGGCACACTGCTTGCAAGCAAGCTGTTAGGTCGTCTGCTTCTTGGAAAAGGATATGATGTGAAGGTCAGCGAAGTGCATGGCATGAGCCAGCGGGGCGGAAGCGTTGTCACCTATGTGCGCTGGGGAGACCGGGTGTGTTCTCCCATTATAGATAAGGGACAGGCGGACTGTGTGCTTTCTTTCGAACTTCTGGAGGCGGCCCGCTATACGGAATATGTCAAACCTGGCGGCAGGATTATCGTCAACAGCCAGCAGATCAATCCTATGCCCGTGGTAGCGGGAGCGGCATCCTATCCGGAAAACCTGGTGGAGAAGATGGAGGATCTGGGCATCCAGGTGGACGCTTTTGATGCCCTGACCCTGGCGGAGGAGGCGGGAAGCAGTAAGGCTGTGAACTTGGTCCTGATGGGCAGACTTTCCAAACATTTTGAGTTTACGACAGAGGAGTGGATGGAGGCAATTGAGCACAGTGTACCGCCCAAATTTCTGGAAATGAATCAAAAAGCATTTGCACTGGGACAGAGTGCATGACAGATTTTGGGATGCCGTGGTGCGGCGGTATGACAATTGACGGAAAGCAGATATAATCGGGAGGCTAATGAATATGGAACGGTATTACCAAAAAGAAATTGAGACTGCGGACAGAGAGCAGATTCTTGCATGGCAGAATGAACGCCTTGTAAAGCAGGTGCGTCATGTGTGGGATAATGTGCCTTATTACCGTGCAAAGATGGAGGAGAAGGGGGTTACGCCTGAGGATATTCAGAGCGTGGAGGATTTGCATAAGCTACCTTTCTTGTCAAAAGATGATCTGCGGGAGGCTTATCCCTATGGCCTTCTGGCAGCGCCCCTGAAGGATTGTGTTCGTATTCAATCCACATCCGGGACTACCGGACGCCGGGTGGTGGCCTTTTATACGCAGCACGATATTGATCTGTGGGAGGATTGCTGCGCCCGTGCTATTGTGGCGGCAGGCGGTACCGATGAGGATGTCTGTCATGTGTGTTATGGCTATGGTCTTTTTACCGGCGGGCCGGGATTAAATGGCGGCAGCCACAAAGTTGGATGTCTGACACTTCCCATGTCATCGGGTAATACGGATCGTCAGCTGCAATTTATGGTGGATCTGGAAGCTACCATTCTCTGCTGTACGCCTTCTTATGCGGCATTCCTGGCGGAGAGCATCCATGAGCGGGGACTGCGGGATAAGATTAAGTTGAAAGCAGGAATTTTTGGCGCGGAGGCATGGAGTGAAGAGATGCGCCAGGATATTCAGAATAAGCTGGGCATCAAGGCGTATGATATTTACGGTCTCACAGAAACCAGCGGCCCCGGTGTTGCCTTTGAGTGCAGCGAGCAGACTGGTATGCATATCAATGAGGATCACTTTATTGCGGAGATCATTGATCCTGATACGGGAGAGGTGCTTCCGGAAGGCAGTAAGGGAGAACTGGTATTTACGGCTATTACCAAACAGGCTTTCCCGCTTCTGCGTTATCGTACCAGAGACATCTGTGTCCTAAGCAGGGAAAAATGTTCCTGCGGCCGTACTCATGTGAAGATGAGCAAGCCTATGGGCCGAAGCGATGACATGCTGATCGTCAAGGGAGTCAATGTATTCCCGTCCCAGATTGAGACGGTACTCTTAGAGCAGGGATATCCGGCTAACTATCAGATTATTGTGGATCGTGTCAATAATTCCGATACGATTGAAGTCATGGTGGAGATGACGCCTGAGAACTTCTCTGATAATCTGGGTAAGATCACAGAGATGGAGAAAGGACTGGTGTCAGCGCTCAAGGCGATGCTGGGCATCTACGCGAAGGTTCGTCTGGTGGCGCCCAAGACCATTGCCAGAAGCGAGGGCAAGGCAGTGCGCGTGATCGATAAGCGTAAGATATAATCGGATGGAAAAAGAATAGAGTTAAATATGCACATTCACAGAAAGGAGCAGAGTTATAAATATGACAATACCTCAAATATCTGTATTTCTTGAGAACAAAGCGGGACAGCTTGCGGATATCACCAGTATTCTGTCAGAGAATCAGGTGAATATGCGGGCAATCAATATCGCAGAGACCGCGGATTACGGCGTTTTGCGACTGATAGTGGACGATGCTGCCAGGGCTTCTGCTATTTTATTAGAGCAGGGCTTTATTCTGACCATGACGCCTGTGGTGGGTGTGGCGGTTCCGGATACGCCGGGCGGTTTGAGTAAAGTACTGGGTGTGATATCTGCAGCCAACATTGACGTGGAATATATGTATTCCGTCTTTGGACAGAAGGATGGGCAGGCGTGTATGATCTTCCGTGTAGCGGATGCGGATGGGCTGACGACCGTTCTGGAAAAGGACGGTATTGGTACGATTGCCGGGGAAGATTTAGGACTTCATTAAAGTTGATTAAAAGTGATTTGTAAAGGGAGCTTGCAATCTGTGTGGGTTGCAGGCTTCTTTATATTATGGGAAATTCCTCTGCCTGTCCGAGGCTGCGAAGCGGATCTCGTAATTGAGTGGAACTCAATTTTTGAGAAATAGGAAATAAGCACTTGCAATTTATATACGGGGGGGGGGTATAATTTGATTGTAAATTCCACACTCAATGACGAAAAAGGAGACATGAAGAATATGAAAAATATGAGAAAATATTTGGCATTCTCACTGGCAGT
>CAYUKT010000082.1:0-5025 GCA_964445285.1 uncultured Bacteroides sp.
TTCTGCAAACTATTGCCGTGTATAGTATATCACATTCTTTTTGGGCTGCATAGATACTTGAATATCCTAGTTCGCGGGGCAAATCACTTTTGTGTAAAATGTCTAAAGTTTCAAATTGGGTAAAAATAAGCATTTCATTGAAAAATTCACAAAAACTACATGATTAAAGGTAGATTTTTTTGTAGATATAGATTAAAATAGTACTTGTATTTTGTGTTTGGTTATAAAAGAAGGGCGGATACTTTGTATAAATTGCTATAATAGGATAAGAGGTGGGGGTATGATTTCAAATCAAATTTTACAGAACACGATTGAGGGATTAAAAGCAATCGCAAGGGTGGAGCTGTGTGTGATGGATGTGGACGGGAAGTCCGTAGCCATGACGGCGGACGAGATGGAGAAATGCGGAAAGCCGGCGGCGGAGTTTGCCAAATCTCCGGCGGATTCGCAGGAGATTCAAGGGTATCAGTACTTTAAGATCTTTGATGAACAGCAGCTGGAGTACATTTTGGTAGCCGGCGGTGTGGGTGAAGATGTGTATATGGTAGGCAAGATGGTGGCTTTCCAGATTCAGAATCTTCTGGTGGCTTACAAGGAGCGGTTTGATAAGGATAATTTTATCAAGAACCTGCTTTTGGACAATCTGCTTCTGGTAGACATCTACAGCCGCGCCAAGAAACTCCATATCCAGACGGATGTCAGACGCGTGGTGCTGATCATTGAGACCGATAACACCAAGGACAGCAATGTGCTTGAGACCATGCGGACTTATTTCGGCGCGGGCAGTAAAGATTTTATTACTGCGGTAGATGAGAATAATGTCATTGTGGTCAAGGATCTGTCTGATGGCGACAGTGTCAGGGATATTGACAGGAGCGCCACTGGCGTGGCCGGATATCTGCGCAAGGAGAATTATAAGAATGTCAGGATCGCTTATGGCACGGTGGTAGGTGAACTCAAGGAAGTGAGCCGTTCCTATAAGGAGGCTAAGATGGCTCTCGATGTGGGTAAGATTTTCTTTGATGAGCGGGATATCATTGCCTACAGCGAACTGGGTATCGGCCGTCTGATCTATCAATTGCCGATTCCTCTGTGCAAGATGTTTATTAAAGAGATTTTTGACGGCAGGAGTCCGGATGAGTTTGATGAGGAGACATTGACGACCATCAACAAGTTTTTTGAGAATTCACTGAATGTATCCGAGACATCCAGACAGCTTTTTATTCACAGGAATACGCTGGTCTATCGTCTTGATAAACTGCAGAAGAGTACGGGGCTTGACCTGCGGGTGTTCGAGGATGCCATCACATTTAAGATTGCCCTCATGGTGGTCAAGTACATGAAGTACATGGAGAGTTATGAATTTTAAAATCAGAAGAATATACAGGTGGTGAAAACGTGGCAGCAAAGAAAAGAAGGAAAAGTACAGCGGCGGACAAGGAGATCATTACACTAACGAATGTCTGTAAGGCATATTCCACAGGTGCGCCGGCGCTTAAGGATGTGAATTTACATATCAGCAGGGGTGAATTTGTCTTTATCGTGGGGGACAGCGGCTCCGGCAAATCGACACTGATCAAACTTCTGCTCCGGGAGCTTACGATCACGAGCGGATATATCAATGTGATGGGATATGACCTTTCCAAGATCAAACATCGTAAGATTCCTAAATTTAGAAGAAATCTGGGGATCGTGTTTCAGGATTTCCGTCTTTTAAAAGACAGGAATGTCTATGACAATGTGGCCTTTGCCCAGAGGATTATCCAAAAATCCAATAAAGAGATTAAGAAAAATGTGCCCAGTATCCTGGCTATTGTGGGATTGGCCGGCAAGTATAAGGCGAAGCCCAAACAGCTTTCCGGCGGTGAGCAGCAGAGGGTGGCGCTTGCCAGGGCGTTGATCAATCAGCCTACAATCCTTCTGGCGGACGAGCCTACCGGTAATCTGGATCCGAAGAACTCCTGGGAGATCATGAAACTGCTTGAGCAGATCAATGAAAATGGCACCACGGTCATTGTTGTGACACACAACAGGGAGATTGTCAATGCCATGCAGAAGCGGGTGGTCACCTTAAAGCGCGGCGTTATTGTCAGCGATGAGGAAAAGGGAGGATATATCGATGAGGATTAGTTCATTTTTCTATACGCTCAGACAGGGCTTCCGCAATCTTTTCAGGAACAAGCTCTTTACGCTTGCATCTATTGCAACGATTGGCGCCTGTCTGTTTTTGTTCGGTCTGTTCTATGCGATTGTGACGAACTTTGAACATATCGTCAGGACGGCGGAAGAAGGTGTATCCGTCTGGGTATTTTTTGATGAGGGACTTGAGGATATCAGGATACAGCAGATTGGTGATATGATCGCCAAGAGACCCGAGGTTTCCGATATTAACTTTGTGTCTGCAGAGGAAGCCTGGGAAGGATTTAAAGCAGAATACCTGGGGGAATACGGTGATGGATTTACAGAAAATCCGCTGGAAAATTCCGCCAATTATCAGGTCTATCTGAATGATGTGTCCATGCAGTCGGCACTGGTAACTTACCTGGAATCCGTGGACGGTGTGCGTCAGGTTAACCGCTCGGAATTGGCGGCGACAACACTGACAGGTGTGAATGCATTGATTGCCTATGTGTCGGTGGGCATAATTGCAATCCTGCTGGCAGTGTCCATATTCCTGATCAGTAACACGGTCACCATTGGTATCTCCGTGCGTAAGGAAGAGATCAATATCATGAAATATATCGGCGCAACGGACTTTTTCGTCCGGTCTCCCTTTGTGGTGGAGGGTATGCTGATCGGGCTGATCGGCGCGGCGATTCCGCTTGGATTTATTTATACTTTGTACAATATAGTGCTTTCCTATGTGATGGAGCGGTTCTCCATGTTATCTTCTCTTTTAAGCTTTGTGACAGTGGAGGAAGTGTTCCATGTGCTGGTTCCGGTTTCGTTGGGACTGGGTGTGGGCATTGGTTTCCTGGGCAGCTTTACGACAGTGAGAAAGCATCTTAGAGTATAGTGAGGATTAGCATGTTGAAATATGGGAAAAGATTGATATGTCTGATGCTTTGTCTGGCGGTCATGTTTACCTGTATCTCACCGGTCCAGGCGGCTCTGACCAATGACAGTATCCGGGAGAAAGAAGCGCAGATCAAGAAGGCGAAAGAAGAAGTCTCTGGTTTGAAGTCGAATAAGACGGATGTAGAGAATCTTAAGAAACAGCTGGAAAAGTCCAAAAGTGATCTGTCTGACTATGTAACGCAGCTGGATGCACAGTTGATCGGCATACAGGAAAAAATAGAGCAATATAATACAATGATTACCGAAAAAGAGGAACAGATAGAGGAGACCGGCAAGGAATTGGAAGCTGCGATCGAACAGCAGGATGAGCAGTATGCGGCGATGAAAAAGCGCATCCAGTTCATGTACGAGCGGGGGGATTCCTTTTATCTGGAAATGCTTCTGGCGGAGGAGAGCTTTGCTGATATGGCCAACAGGGCGGACTATATCGAAGCACTGTCCCGGTATGACCGCAAAAAGCTGGATGAGTATGTGGAGACCAGGGAGTATGTGGAACTGTGCAAACAGGAGCTGGAGGCCGAGCATGAGGTTCTAAACGAGGCCAGGGAGGCAGTCAAGCAGGAGGAGGCAAATGTCAACAGCCTTCTGGCGGAAAAAGAAGCGCAGATTGTTTCTGTCTCTGCCGATATTACGAATAAAGAGGCGGCTATCAAAGAATATGAGGCGATGATCGAGCAGGAAAATCAGGAGATTGCGGCTTTGGAGAAAGCTATCGCCGAGGAGAGGGCAAGGTTGGCTGCAGAAAATGCCCGTGTCTATAACGGCGGGATGTTCGCGTGGCCCTGTCCGAGTTATAAGAGAATTTCCGATGAGTACGGCAACCGGATACATCCGATTCTGGGGATTCAGCAGTTTCATAATGGGCTTGACATGGCAGCGCCCGGCGGTTCTCCCATTCTGGCGGCCTATGATGGCGATGTGGCGGCAGCGGCTTACAGCAGCAGCATGGGCAATTATATCATGATCAATCACGGCAGCGGCCTGTATACCATCTATATGCATTGTTCCGCGTTATATGTGTCCAAAGGGCAGTCTGTGTCGAAAGGAGAGACGATCGCGGCAGTGGGCAGTACCGGGCGTTCCACGGGTAATCACCTGCATTTCAGTGTTCGCCTGAACGGTAATTATGTGAGCCCCTGGAATTATCTAAAATAAGGTGTAGGAGATGAATTGTTGTGAATCAAGGCGGAGATAACAATTACTATAATCATGATTATCATAATAATGGCTACGGCAGACAGAATCCTTATTATAACCAGCAACAGCCGCCGCTTATGCCGATACAGCCGCAACCGCCCCGCCATGGGAACCAGGGCGGCGGATCATTTCTGTTAGGCCTTCTTCTCGGAGTGATCCTGACAATGTTAGTCGGCGGTATTGCGGCCGCAGGCGTCAAGATTTATGACATGGTCAAAGAAAACGATGCCAGACAGGTCAATGGCGGTTCCAAGGGCGCGGCGAGTGTCCTGAATGAAGATACAGAGAAGAAACTAACCACTATAGAAGAAGTCATTGATGAGTATTATTATAAAGACGAAGATATTGACACGGACCTTATGATTGAGGGCATGTATGCCGGTATGGTGGATGCATTGGGAGATCCCTACTCTGTCTATTATACGGAAGAGGAATGGAATGAACTAATGCAGGAGACAGAAGGGATTTATTATGGCATTGGCGCCTATATCAGTCTGGATCCAACAACAGGGCTGGGCAAGATTAACGGGGTGATTGCGAACACACCGGCGGAAGAGGCGGGACTTCGGGAAAATGATTTGATCTATCTGATTGATGGCGAGAGTTCTCAGGGACTTGAACTTTCGGAGATCGTGGCCCGGGTGAAAGGTGAGGAGGGTACCACTGTCCATCTGACAATCTATCGGGAAGGCGAGACAGATTATCTGGAGATTGACGTGGAGAGACGTAAGATTGAAAGTCCCACCGTCA
>CAYUKT010000082.1:5125-9090 GCA_964445285.1 uncultured Bacteroides sp.
GAGTATACCTGTGATGGGCAGCATGAACTGAACCTGCCGCTGGTGGTGCTGGTGAATGGGAATTCTGCCAGTGCATCCGAGATCCTGGCAGGGGCCATCAAGGATTACGGAAAGGGAACACTGATCGGTACAACGACCTTTGGCAAGGGAATCGTACAGCGTGTTATGCCGCTGAGCGATGGTACGGCTCTGAAACTGACGATCAGTGCATACTATACGCCCAATGGCAATAATATTCACGGCGTGGGAATAGAACCGGATATTGTGTGTGAGTTTGACAGCGATGCCTACTATGAAGAAGATGTAGATAATCAGCTGCAGAGGGCGATACAGGAAATCCAGAAGATGACGAAGTAGTGGATTGCAGAAGGGAGCGGTTTTCTTGTAAACGCTCCGGAATGGAGAATACCATGAATATAGTACTGTTGTCCGGCGGTTCCGGCAAACGGCTGTGGCCGTTATCCAATGATACTAGGTCCAAACAGTTTATCAAGATATTCAAGACAGCAGAAGGAAACTATGAGTCTATGGTGCAGCGCGTGTACCGGCAGATCCTCTCTGTGGATGATAAAGCGGATGTGACGATTGCGACCTCTAAATCGCAGGTATCGGCCATTCATAACCAGTTGGGGGACAATGTGGGGATCAGTGTGGAACCATGCCGCAGAGATACGTTTCCGGCGATTGCGCTGGCGGCGGCCTATCTTCACGATATGAAAGGTGTGGCAGAAAAGGAACCCGTGGTGGTGTGTCCCGTAGATCCTTATGTGGAACAGGATTATTTTGAGGCTCTTCACAGACTCAGCGACCGTGCGGCGGTCAGCGAGGCTAATCTAGTGTTGATGGGCATAGAACCCACCTATCCCAGCGCCAAGTATGGTTATGTTATTCCGGAGAACACGGAGGATATCAGCAGGGTATCTGTGTTTAAAGAAAAACCGGATGAGGAGACGGCCCGGGAATATATTAGAAGAGGCGCTTTGTGGAACGGCGGCGTCTTTGCCTTTCGTCTCGGTTATGTCTTACGGCGGGCCCATGAGTTGATCGATTTTACGGACTATCAGGATCTTTATGCAAAATATGAAACTCTCACGAAGATCAGCTTTGATTATGCTGTGGCGGAACATGAAACTATGATTGAGGTGATGCGCTTTGGGGGCATGTGGAAAGATATGGGTACATGGAACACATTGACGGAGGCGATGGAGAGCGAAAGCATAGGCAAAGCAATCCTGAACGACACCTGTGACAATGTCCATGTGGTAAATGAGCTGGATGTGCCGGTACTCTGCATGGGTTTAAAAGATATGGTGGTATCGGCGAGCCCGGAAGGGATTCTGGTATCGGATAAAACCCAATCCAGTTATATCAAACCTTACGTGGATGAGATAGATCAGCAGATCATGTTTGCGGAGAAATCCTGGGGCAGTTTTCGTGTGATAGATATCGAAGACGCAAGTATGACCATTAAAGTCACGCTTAATCCGGGACATAGAATGAATTATCATAGTCATGAACGCCGGGACGAGGTGTGGACAGTGATTTCCGGAGAGGGGCGTACAATTGTAGATGGCTTAGAGCGTAAAGTGGCTGCCGGAGATGTGGTCACTATGCCGGCAGGGATGCCGCATACGATCATAGCAGATACCCTGCTGCAGGTGATAGAAGTGCAGATAGGGGAAGATATTAGTGTGAGTGATAAGAAGAAGCTATAGCTGGTGCGTGGATAGAAATAAACGAGGGTTTGCAAAGTCATCTGCAAACCCTTTTATTATGGTATAGAAAATTCCTCCGCTTATCTTTTCGATGAATTCTACAATCCTTAAGAATATTTTCCTGGATGCTCAAATCTTAAATTCCGTCACAAGATTCTCCACATCGTTTGTGAGGGCAAGCAGTCTGTCCATGGCTTCTGATACTTCTTCTAAGTTTGCTGACTGTTCGGTTACCACCGCGCTGACTTCATTGATCTCCGTCACATTATTGTCCGCGGCATCTTTGACTGTCCCCATGCTGTCCATGGCTTCTGAGATCTTGTCGGTCAGGATCTCTACGCCTTTTATGATATCTTCCACATTATTATTGACTTCGTCAGTGCCGACAGTGATGACTTCAAAACTTTCCTTTGCCTCTCCGGTCATCTGATTGCCCTTTTCCAGTTGGTCGAGGCTTTCACTGAGCCGGGCCGTCATCTGATCTGCCTGTTTACTGACTGATTCAATCATCTTTTTGATATGTGTCGCTGCGGATTGGGAATCGTCTGCCAGATTCCGGATTTCCGTAGCCACTACGGCAAATCCCTTGCCCGCTTCGCCCGCTCTCGCTGCCTCAATGGAAGCATTTAAGGACAGCAGATTTGTCTGGGAGGCGATGGAAGAAATAGACTCCAACGCTTCGGTCATTCCTTTTGTGTTTTCCCCGAAAGAGGAGAATACGACTTCCATCTCGCGCATGGAGCGGTTGACTTCTTGCATCTGTTCCACATAAGCCGTGATTTTCTGCATACCATCTCTGGCATTGTCTCTGGTCTTGCCGGCATTTCCGTGAATTGCTTCCGCATAATCCGCCATGTGTCCGGCTACCTCTTCCATATGCTTGATCTGTTCGCGTGTGCGTATGACTTCACCCTGCTGTCTCTCCAGAGCGGCTAACATACCGTCCACTGCGTCTGCGATGCGGGTGCCGCCCTGGGCATTTTCATCCACGCTGGTATTTACGGTGGCGGTGGATTCTTTCAGTGACGCCATATTTGAGGCAACCTCACTGATCAGATGCACAAGGTTTCCCTTCATTTTATTAAAGGCTGTGGCGGCACGTCCTACCTCATCTTGACTTTTTACCTTAATGTCTTCCTCTGTCAGGACACCTTCTGACATGACGGTCAGTTTTTTTTGCAGTTGTATGATCGGTGCCGTTATACTCTGTGTCAAGGAGAATGCGGCGATCATGACAATGATCACGGTAATGATGACAGCTATCACAATGATGAACAGCGTATGCCGGAAGTCATTTTGAATCTCGTCCACGATCATTGCGCTCCGGCCAATCTCGGATGCCAGGAGCGTTTCAGCGCTGGAACTGACGAAACTCATATTATTGCTCATATCCTGCGCGGCGTCCAGTCCCGCTGAGGAATAAGTATTTCCGCAGGCGGAGAGGATTTGGCGATAGGAAGCAATAAATTTACCTGTTTCGGAAGCAAATTTATCATACTGATTTCGCATTTCCGTATATTCTGCTTCTTGTGGGAGGCTTTCCCCAACTTCTGCCACATACTGTTCCATCGTGTCTATGGTCTCTACATGCCCGCTTGACGTAATATCCCCTCCGGTTCCGCACATGGTAACTACCGTGCGGCCCAGATAGGAGGCGTTGTCTTTTATGTATGTTACTTTACTGATGCTGTCGAGAATCCGGGAATACTGGGAATTATATTCGCTGGATCTGAAAATCAGTACCGACATCAGTGCGATCAAAACCACCAGAGTACCTAGAATATAGGCGTTGATTTTTAGCTTGATTCCGGCCCCTTTACGGCTTGTTGATTTTTGTTTTTTAATTTTCATTCCCTGATCCTCCCTTAGTTTGGCTGCCCGACAATATTAAATATAGTATACCATATTTGAGGGAGTAAGAACAGCCCCCGAACTGGACTAATTTTAAAACCATTATAAAAATACAAGGTTATTTCCTTGACAAGTCGTTCAACCTACATATATAATATATGCTGTATCTTGTTTAAAATTATTTAATTTTAAAGATATTCATTCTGGGTACGGGAGGGAGACATATGCTTTGCAAAACACTTAGTGATGTTAATAAAACCATAATTGTTGGTTTGACAGGCAGAACCGGATCAGGATGTACTACTGTCGCTGATATTTTAGCTTCACAAAGTTTTAGTGACCTAAAAATAAGGGATGAGAGGAAAAACGTATGTCAGGATACAGATAGTAGAAAATCCG
>CAYUKT010000083.1:0-3730 GCA_964445285.1 uncultured Bacteroides sp.
GTCCGCATTGCCCAGTTTTGCTTCCACAACTTTCTTACGATAGTTGATGGCAAAAAAAGCTGATACAGGACCGGCAACCACCAGCGTGATGAGTATTGCTGCCACAACTTGCCACATTACAGGAGCACCTCCTTATTTAATTTTCATTGTACATCATCTAATCTATTGTCGGATATTTCTCAAATAACAACATCCTGATAGTTAGCAAAATTACAACATATTAATTCTATAATGAATTTGATGTTATGTCAAGCAAAAGTGCTCTACTGATTGCATCCCCATGAAACCCTTTCCGGTAAAGAAAACCGTACATTCGCTGTCTGTCCTGGGCAGTGGCCGTCCGGACATCATATTTTTTCTTTTCCAGAAGACGCAGGATCATTGTCATCTCATCCTGCCTGGCACCTGTCTGTTCCAACTCATCAAAGGCAGCACAGATCGTATCTCTGGCGATACTCTTCCGCATCAGGTCCTGTTCCATGCGCGTCCTGCTCTTATCTTCCAGATGATAAGTAATATAATCCTTGGCATAGCGCAGGTCATCCACATAACCATAGGACTCCACATAGGCTATCGCCTCATCAATACAGGCATCCGGATAATCCCCCTGCCGCAGTTTCTCCCGCAGCTGTCCACTGGTATAATCCCTGGACTCCAGAAGATTCATCGCCCGCTTCTTAGCCCGTCTGGGTAGAACTTCCGTCATAATCTGCCGGTAACACGCATCGGATATTTCTTTTCCCTCCTCGATTGCGAACTCACGCACTTCCCCCCTGTAAAGAATAAAGGCAAACTGACCGTCCACATAGATTTTATAGCGGGATCTGGACATACCGACCATCTGTGTCACGATCATTTGGCATCATCCTTTGAACCTTTCGCTGCCTTCCCTGCCGCCACAGGTTCTGCAGCATCCGTCTCCATATTAAACAGTTCCCTTACTTTCCGCTCCACCTCCGCGCACATTTCCGGGTTATCTCTCAGATATTGTTTTGCATTTTCCCTGCCCTGTCCAATCTTGTTACCCTCATAGGCATACCATGCACCGCTCTTATTAATAATATTATTCTCCGCCGCCAGATCGAGAATATCTCCCACTGTGGAGATTCCCTCCCCAAACATAATATCAAACTCTGCTTCCTTAAAGGGCGGTGCAATCTTATTCTTAACCACTTTTACCCTAGTCCTGTTACCAATCACTTCACCGCCCTGTTTCAGGGATTCAATCCTTCTGACATCGAGACGCACCGAGGAATAGAATTTCAACGCACGTCCGCCTGTTGTTGTCTCCGGATTGCCAAACATAACGCCCACTTTCTCACGCAGCTGATTGATAAAGATAACCGTACAGTTGGATTTGCTGATAACCGCCGTCAGCTTACGAAGTGCCTGGGACATCAATCTGGCCTGTAAACCCACATGGCTGTCCCCCATATCACCGTCAATCTCCGCCTTGGGCACCAATGCCGCCACGGAGTCCACTACAATAATATCCACGGCGCCGGAACGAACCATGGTCTCTGTAATCTCCAGGGCCTGCTCCCCGCAGTCCGGCTGGGAAATATAAAGATTGTCAATGTCCACGCCGATGTTCTTCGCATAGACAGGGTCAAGCGCGTGCTCTGCATCGATAAAACCGGCGATACCGCCTCTCTTCTGCACCTCCGCTATCATATGTAAGGTAACGGTCGTCTTACCGCTGGATTCCGGTCCATATATCTCTACAATCCTGCCCTTGGGAATACCGCCGAGTCCCAATGCGATATCCAGGCTTAAAGATCCCGTAGGAATCGTCTCCACATTCATCTGTACGGAAGGATCACCCAGTTTCATGACGGCGCCCTTACCGAACTGTCTCTCTATCTGGCTCAATGCCGCATCCAATGCTTTTAATTTGTCATCTCTTTCCATGTTCTGTTCTCCTTTTCCTTTAGAACATTTGTTCTTGTATTAGAATAAAACAAATGTTCGATTTTGTCAACCTTATTTTGATACACACATGATTTTCCATCTATTTTTCCTATATGTATCATAAGTTAATATTACTTTATCACTTTTAATGTCCAATAAACGACACTCTACCCTCCTTTCCTGAAATTTTAGATAATGGAAATCGTGGCGAAATGCCGGATATGCACAACAGATTCCATTTCCATAGACATTCTTAGTCTAGCAGAGAATCCGTCAATATGCAATATGTTCTTACATTTTAACAGACAGCTATCTTGTAACAGCTGTTTTTCACAGGCTGCCAAAAGAAAGAGACAGCAAACCCTTACAGCTTACTGTCCCTTATCATACCTCTAAAATACTTTCAGATACTGTTCATACTCCTCATAAGTGACTGTCACCCAGCCCTCTTCATAGTTAAAACCGATCTCCATGCCCAAGGGCGTATAGAACACGATCACATCCGGGGAATTAAAATAACCCGTAATCTCCTGGTCGGTCATGTTGGTCAGCGCATAAATCTCACCGTTCTGCTCATCGCTTCTGGTCCTGAAGTCCACGGAGAATTCATCATCGATATCTAACATTTCCTCGTTATCGAGAACTACTCCGTTCTTCATATCTATATTGATACATTCCAGATAGGCCAGATCATAAGTATCCGCATATATCCGCTCCTGATATACCACACTGAGCTTATCTTCATCCATATAAGTCACATAACAGATTGCGGTAGCCGAGAAATAACTGTCCTCATTCTTTTCCATATAAGGCGCATAGTCTTCCTCAAAATATTCTGTAATGATCTCAACTTCCGAATAGATGGTATCATTTAACTTCTCCAGATTCGGCACATTTTCACCTGTTATGATCGGATACGTCACCATAATGTTGACGTCCTCATCATCCGTCTCATACTCAAAGAAATCAAAATCTATTCCATAAGAAAGATCATATTTGATGTCATCCTGCAGGTAATAGTAGCCATCATCCCCATAGTCATAGTCATACTCATAATCGTAATCGTAGTCGTAATAATCGTATTCATAGTCATCATCATAGAAGAAGTCATCATCATCGTCATAACCATGGAAATCATCATCGTGATGATATTCATAATCATCGTCAAAATCATACTTATCGTCATCCATGATGTCATCGACCCTGTCACCCGCCAGCTGCACTGCCCGGTATGCCAGCGCACAGATCGCCACGATAAACAGAAGGATGACAATGGCCACAATAGCTATGATCAGGCCGGTATGCCCCTTTTTCTGCGGTACTGCATAAGGACTGTACGGGTTATTATCGAAGGGCGGATTCCCGTAGGGCGGCTGATTGCCGTAACCACCGGCCTGCTGTCCATAAGGATTAGTCCCATGATAAGGATTTCCATTCCCGCCATAGGCGCTGCCTGTTCCATAGG
This sequence comes from uncultured Bacteroides sp., assembly GCA_964445285.1. Taxonomy (GTDB): domain Bacteria; phylum Bacillota; class Clostridia; order Lachnospirales; family Lachnospiraceae; genus UBA3282. The sequence continues at coordinate 3,377 of CAYUKT010000083.1, forward strand.
TATTATTTCCATTATAGGGGGTATTTCCATAGGTATTGTTCCCGCCATAGGGGGTATTTCCATAGGTATTTTCACCGCCATAGGGGGTATTTCCATAGGTATTTTCCCCGCCATAGGGAGTATTTCCATAGGTATTTTCACCACTATAGGACGTACTGCCGTATGTATTACCACTATTATAGGACATACTGCCGTATGTGTTGTCACCATTATAGGAAGCATTGCCATTCGCATTGTCACCATTATTGGTGTTATTATTGTATGTATTGCCACTATTATAAGGATTGTAGTTGTAAGGATTACCACCCTGATTGGTATTATTATAGTATGGATTATTATTCATCCCCTCATAGG
>CAYUKT010000083.1:3830-9088 GCA_964445285.1 uncultured Bacteroides sp.
CACTGCTCTCGGTTGTATAAGGATCCACCGGCTCATCCATCCGGCCTGCTCCCTCTCTCATATCGTCAAAACTGCCCGGTTCACTCATTTGTTTCCCTCCATTTTCCTAAAAAATCCCGCTCTCCCTCTACTTTTCCTTACCGCCAAACGTCACTTCACTGTAATGCGCCAGGATACACTGCCGCATCAGCGACAATGCCGCCGAAACAGCGCTCTCCCTGATCTTGGAACGATTGCCGCTGAAATGACATTCCTTCACTGTGATCTTACCGCACACGTTGCATCCGATATATACCAGCCCCACCGGCTTCTCCGGCGAACCGCCGTCCGGCCCAGCAATACCCGTGGTGGAGATACACACATCTGTCTTGGCAAGCAATGCGGCACTTCTGGCCATCTCCCTGGCAATCTGCTCGCTGACTGCCCCGTGTTTCATCAGGATATTCTTCTTGATTCCCAGCAGTCTGCGCTTGGATTTATTGGAATAAGTGACATAGCCGGATTTAAACACATCCGAAACACCCGGTACGTTGATCAGTCTCGCGGAAAGCATCCCGCCCGTACAGGATTCTACCGTACAAGCTGTCAGGCCGTTAGCCGCAAGCAAATCTACCACCGCCTTCTCCAGCGTCACCTCATCATCCGTAGTATAGACATGATTGCCGAAACGCCCTTTTAAATCCTTGATCATGGGCTTGATCAGCTTCTTGGCTTCCTTCTCATCCTCCGCCCTGGCCGTCACCCGCAAGTGCACTTCCCCGGTCTTGGCGTAGGTGGCGATTGTAGGATTGGTCTGGGCCTCAATCAGATCTGCTACCATGCTCTCCGCCTTACTCTCTCCCACACCGCAGATTTTCACGGTCTGCGAATAGATTACGCAGGACTGCAGTTTGGACAGGTAGGGCATAACAGATGTCTCAAACATGGGGATCATCTCATTGGGCGGCCCCGGCATCAGCACTACATGTTTATTATCCTGTGCCATGATAATGCCCGGCGCCGTGCCATTGGGATTATTAAGCACGATACATCCTTCCGGAACCATCGCCTGTTTCCAGTTGTTTTCCGTAATCTCTATCCCTCTCTCCTCAAAGAACTTCCGGATCGCCTCCTTCGACTCCTCATGGAGATATAACTCTTTGCCAAGGACTTTGGCCGCCACCTCTTTCGTCAGATCATCCTGCGTGGGACCGAGCCCGCCTGACAAGAGCAGGATATCCGCCCTGGACAAAGCCAGCTTGATGGTCTCAAAAAGCCTCTCCTCATTATCCCCGACCACATCCTGATAATAGCAGGACAAACCGAGCCCCGCGCATTTTTCCGACAGGTATGCGGCGTTCGTATTCACGATATTACCCAACAAAATCTCTGTTCCAACCGAAATAATCTCTACTGTCATAACACTCCTCTTTGCAGTTAACCTGCTGCTCTATTTACCGCTCTCTTTCATCACATCTTTATTTTTGACCAGATAATCCACCAGTGAGATCACCGTCAGTAATAATGCCGCCCACATCACAATCTGCGTGACAAGCCCAAGCGCTTCCAGATCTGCAATCATCAGACAGATCATGAGCATCTGGAAAGTCGTCTTGAATTTGCCCCAGTAACTGGCCGCAATGACCACTCCGTTATCCGAAGCCACCAGGCGAAAGCCGCTGATGATAAACTCCCTTGCAATAATGACGATCACAATCCAGGCCGGAATCCTCGAAAGCGCCACCAAACAGATCAGCGCCGAACAGACTAAAAGTTTATCCGCCAGAGGATCCATGAACTTTCCAAAATTCGTCACCAGATCATACTTTCTCGCGATATGACCGTCCAGAAGATCCGTCAGACTGGCAATGATAAAGACAGCCAGTGCGATCCATTTGTCATAGGCGGTCACATCCACCAGCATGAACACTACAAAAAAGGGAATCAGTATCACACGGAATGTTGTTAACTTATTCGGTAAATTCATCTTCCAATTCTCCAATCAGATCATATTCATAAGAACCTGTAATCCTCACACGCACAAAATCGCCGGTCATCAATTCCCTGTCCGTATTCACAAACAGAAAGCCGTCCACGTTCGGTGCATCCTTATAGGTCCTGGCCACATAGGCGTCCTCATCGGCCACTCTGCCCTCAATCATGGCAGTAACTACCCGGCCTGTCATACCAGCAGCCGCCTCGAAGGCAATCTCCTGCTGCAGTGCCATCAGTTCCCCATACCGTTCTTCTTTGACATCATCCGGAATCTGTCCGTCCATGACCGCCGCCGGCGTATCCTCTTCCTGGGAATATGGAAATACTCCCAGCCTGTCAAAAGCCATTTCCTCCACAAAATCCATCATCATTTCATGGTCCTCTTGCGTTTCCCCGGGAAATCCCGTAATCAGCGTGGTGCGCAGACAGATATCCGGTATCTCTTCACGCAGATGATTGACTATATAAGTCAACTCTTCGTGGCCCGTCCGGCGTCCCATCCGCTTCAAAATCCTGTCGCTGGCATGCTGTACCGGCAAGTCCAGATAATGACAAATCTTTTTTTCCTCTTTTATAACCTGTATCAGTTCCTCATCTATCTCTTCCGGATAACAATATAAAATCCGGATCCAGTACAGATCGTCAATCTCACATAACCGGTGAAGCAGTTCGGGCAGTGACTTATGCCCATAAAGATCCATCCCATAGAGGGTGGTCTCCTGCGCCACCAAGATCAATTCCTTTACGCCTCCTGCTGCCAATTCCCTGGCTTCTTTGAGAAGACTGTCCATGGGCACACTCCTGTACCCTCCGCGGATTTTGGGAATAATACAGTAGGTACAATGCTTGTCACAGCCCTCCGCAACTTTCAGATAAGCAAAATGACCGCCTGTGGTCACCACACGGCGTAATCCTGCAAGCGGCTTTCTGTCCAGACTCTGATAATGGTTCTCCCGCTTCCCGGCCAACACATCCTGAAGCGTTCTTACAATCTCATCGATGGCCGTGGTGCCGATGACGGCATCCACTTCCTCAATCTCTTTCTGGATTTCCTCCCGGTAACGCTCTGCCAGGCATCCTGCCACGATCAAAGCTTCGATATCCCCGCTCTTTCTGAGTTCAGCCATTTCCAGGATCGTATCAATACTCTCCTGCTTGGCATCATTGATAAAACAGCAGGTGTTGACCACAACAGCATCCGCCTCCCGTTCATCATCGGTAAAGGTATAACCGCCCTCGGCGAGCAGGCCCAACATTTGTTCAGAATCCACCAGATTCTTATCGCATCCCAGGGAGATAAACATGACTTTCTTATTCATAAATAATGACCTTACTGCTCCGTCCCGGAAGCCGGCTCTTCTGGCGCAGTCTCTTCCTCTGCAGAAGCTTCCTGCGCCTGCGCGGTCTCTTCCGCCAAGGCTTCCGCTTCCAGCGCCTCATCGCCTATTATCTTAATCTTACCCTGGCTTAATTCCTCCACAGCCACAGAGAGAGGTTTCTTTCCCTTGCAGTCCACCAGCTCATCATCCCCGGCAATAATCTGTCTTGCCCGCTTGGAAGTTGCCATCACGATGGAATACCTGCTGGTCACTACAGGATCTTCCCCTTCCTCCACTTCACTGTTTACTACCTTGATCAAATCTGCATAAGATGGATGTAACATTACTTTTCTCCTTCCAGTTCCATTCTCATTTTTTCTATAAACTCCTCATTCCTTGACGGCGTATTGTGCGCCGCAGTGATGATCCCATGAAGTTCTTCCACACAAGTGTCCAGATCATCGTTGATCACAATATAATCGTACTCCTCAATGCCCTGTGCTTCCTGGACAGCACGGTGAAGCCTTTGCTCTATCACTTCCTTCGTCTCCGTGCCCCTGCCGGATAACCTGCGGTGAAGCTCCGCCGCGCTCGGCGGCATCACGAACAACAGCAGCGCATCCGGATATTTACCCTTGATCTTAAGGGCGCCCTGAATCTCGATTTCCAGGATCACATCATGCCCCTGCTCCAGATGCTGTTCCACGTAATCCCTGGGTGTTCCATAATAATTGTCGCAGTAGCAGGCATATTCCACCAGCGCATCGTCCGAAATCCGTTTTTCAAACTCTTCCTTTGTCACAAAGAAATACTCCCTGCCGTTTACTTCTCCCGGTCTGGGTGTCCTGGTAGTCGCCGAGATAGACAACGCATAGTTATCATACTCCTGTACCAGCTTTTTCATCAGGGTTCCCTTACCGGCTCCGGAAAATCCGGAAACAACCACCAAAATTCCCTTACGATTCATCTGTCTGCCCGCCCTCTGCCTGTGCTCTTGCTGATATGGTCTCCGGGAGCAGCGCCGACAAGACAATCTGGCTGTTTTCCATCACCAGAACAGCCTTCGTCTTGCGCCCCTGTGTGGCATCGATCGCCATCCCCGTCTCCTTTGCCTTCTGCACCATACGTTTGACCGGCGCAGAATCAGGACTCACAATGGCAATGATCTTACCCGTATTGACCACATTACCGAATCCTATATGAATCAGTCTGCCCATCTGTAACCTCTACTCAATATTCTGAATCTGTTCCCTGACCTTTTCAATCTCCGTCTTCAATTCGATCGCCCGGTTGGAAATCTCCAGGTCATTGGCTTTCGAGAGGATGGTGTTGGCCTCACGGTTCATCTCCTGGGCCAGAAAGTCCAGTTTACGTCCCACACTGCCGCCCTGTATCAGATTTTCCCTGGTGGTTGCAATATGACTGCGCAGACGCACCAGCTCCTCATCCACACACACCTTGTCTGCAAAGAGCGTCACTTCCGTCAGAAGTCTGCTCTCCTCTATCTGTGTATCCTCCAGAAGCTCACGCACCTTATCCCGCAGTTTCTGCTTATACTCAGCAATAATCTGCGGAGAGCGCGCCTCGATGAAATCCACATGGGCCATCATGTCGTCCAGTTTTGTCAGCAGATCCTGTCTGATGTTCTCGCCTTCTTTGATCCTGGTCTCTACAAAAGCCTCTGCGGCACCTTTGACAGCCTTCTCCAAAAACAGCCACAGTTCCTCCTCATCGACCGTCTGCTCTTCCATGGTCAGCACTTCCGGATATCTGGAAAGCGTGGATACACGGATATCGTTATCCAGAGAAAATTCCTCCGCCATCTGTGAGAGATAACGCATATACTCTGCCGCCAGATCCTTATTGTACTTCACGCACACATTGGACTCTGAAAGATCCTCATAACTGATAAAGATGTCCACTTTGCCTCTCTGGATATAATTTTTTAACTCACTGCGGATCGCC
>CAYUKT010000084.1:0-6382 GCA_964445285.1 uncultured Bacteroides sp.
AGTTGACATAAAGCTATTACAGAAAGGGAAGGCTGGTTGTTTGGGGGTGGCGATATGGCAGCGCTGAATTTCAACGCTTTGTTTTTTAATCATGAAATCTCCTTTTGCAAAGTTTATAATATGGAGAGCAAAGATCAGTTAGAAAAACTTTTTGTGTCCAACCGCATTTCCTTTTTTGTGGAATGGCAGGAACGGCGGCTGTGGGAGCGCTTCTTTGGCAGTGCTGGCGGCAGGAATGTCTTTACGATACATATCAATGAGGCGGACAGCAGTTTGGCGAGAGATTTGGTGGAAGGGCTTGACAGCGTGCAGATTGCTTCGGCATAAGGGTATGGCGTTTGGTCGTCTGCATAATAAAAAGATGATTTGTCTTAAGTGGATTTGATGTGATACAATGACTCTGGGAAACTTCTCAGAGTTTTTTGTTATGGTATAGGAAATTGCGATTGACAGGAGATTGGGGCAGTTATGGCGGATTATAAGAATCAGAATCGAAAAACCAGTCGGTGTGAGGTATCCAAGAAATGCGGCGGCTGTCAGTATATTGATGTGCCCTATAAGGAGCAGCTTGCGAAGAAGCAGCGGAAAGCGGAAGGACTGTTAAAGGGGTTTGGCAAAGTGAGACCCATCATCGGAATGGAGCAGCCGCTGCATTATCGTAACAAGGTACATGCGGTCTTTGATTTCCAGAAGGGCAGAGGCATCGTATCGGGGATTTATCAGGAGAGGACCCATAATGTGGTACCAGTGGAAGGGTGTCTGTTAGAGGATGAAAAGGCGGATCAGATTATTCTGTCTATTCGCAGCCTGGCGAAGGCATTTAGGATTAAGACTTACGATGAGGATACCGGGTACGGACTTCTTAGGCATGTCCTCGTGCGGGTAGGCCACGCTACCGGGCAGATTATGGTGGTTCTGGTATTGGGATCGCCTGTTTTACCCTCCAAAAAGAATTTTGTTTCAGAGTTATGCAAACTACATCCGGAGATAACCACTATTGTCATCAATGTCAACGACAGGCGCACTAGTATGGTGTTAGGTGATAAGGAACAGGTCATCTATGGAAAAGGCTATATAGAGGACGTACTCTGCGGAAGGACGTTTAAGATATCGCCCAAGTCTTTTTATCAGGTCAATGCGGTGCAGACGGAGATACTTTATCAAAAAGCGGTGGAATATGCAAGACTGACCGGGAAGGAGACTGTGGTGGACGCCTACTGCGGGATTGGCACCATAGCGCTGACGGCCGCTGGGCAGGCAGGAAAGGTCATCGGGGTGGAACTCAATAGGGATGCGGTGCGGGATGCTGTTGCAAACGCCAAGGTTAACCAGGTGAGAAATGCGGACTTTTATCAGAATGATGCAGGCAGATTTATGAGACAGCTTGCAGAGGCGCAGGAGAAGGTGGATGTGGTCTTTATGGACCCGCCCAGGAGTGGCAGCACGGAAGAGTTTATGGATGCGTTGCTCTGTCTGCGGCCATCCACGGTGGTCTACATTTCCTGTAATCCGGAGACACTGGCAAGAGATCTGGGGTATCTTACCGGCAAGAAGCAATACCGGGTGGAAGAGATAACGCCGGTAGATATGTTTCCTTTTACAGACAACATAGAAGTCTGCGCAGTATTGTCTGGCCGCAAATAGGCACAATGAATTTCTTTGAGTCCATCACAATCGGCAGAGATAATGGCGGTTGGATAGCAGGTATCGTTGTGGGTTCTGATAAATACAACAAAAAGAAGCGGATGGCTAACCAATCCGCTTCCTTTTTGTTATAAGAGATTCTTTCGCTTATCTGAGTCCGCGAAGCAAATTACCTTTATTATTTGGTCAATTCAAACTGTTTCACAAGCTGATCCAGCATGGTAGCCTGGGCAGACAATTCCTCACTGGTTGCAGAAGCTTCTTCCGCAGTTGCCGCATTGCTCTCCACAACGCCGGAAATCTGATTGACACCGAGCTCGGCCTGCCGCATTGCCTCGGACTGTTCTTCCATCATATCTTTCAGGTTCTTGGAGAAGTCGGCAATCTGTTTGATACCATCCACAACGGATTCAATCGAACTTGCAGCCTGGTTTGCCACAGCGTTTCCTTTGGTGACTTCACGGATGGATGTTTCAATCAGGTCCCTAGTGTCCACAGCCGCCTTGGCACTCTGGTCTGCCAGCTCCCTGATCTGATTCGCTACCACGGCAAAGCCGCGTCCGGATTCTCCGGCACGGGCTGCCTCAATGGAAGCATTTAAGGACAGCAGATTGGTCTGGTCAGCAATGGATTCGATTTCGGAGATGATATCGCCAATTTTGGTGGAGGACTCATTGATCCGCTCCATAGCCTTCATCATGGTATCCATCTGCTGACGGCTGGCATCAGCCTCATCCGCATAGTGCTGTGCCTTGTCATAGGTTTCTTCCGCACTCTCGGAGCCGGACTCCATATTGGTGGTGATACCGGAGATGGCGGCGTGAAGTTCTGCCACTGCATTGGCTTGATCTGTAGCGCCTTCCGCAAGTGACTGGGATGCAGTAGCCAGTTCCTCGGAACCGGCAGATACCTGATTGGCAGCCTCACCGATCGACAACAGGGTTTCTGCCATCTGATCCCTTAAGCCGCGCATGGATTGATACAATCTATTGAAGTCGCCGGTATAACGATCTGAGATCTTAGATCTTACTGTATAATTTCCGCCGGCCATTTCTCCCAGGATTTCGCCGATATCAGCAATGATCGCCTCAAGATTGTCAGCCATATTCCGGGCATCTTTTCCCATGTCCTCTATTTCATCGCCTGTTTCGATGACAGGGAATGGGGTAGTCAGGTCTCCGGCAGAAAATGTTTCAAGACGCTCGCCCAGTTCTTTCAGTGGAGTGGAAATACTCCGGGAAATTTTTCTACCGATTTTGGTAGATAATGTCAGGGCAAAAGCGATCACAATTACAATGGCGGCCACGAGGATCCATTGAATGATTGATAAAGTTATGGCGAGACTGTTACCCTGATCTACTTTCACATCCAGAAGTTCTTCCAATTTATCATAGATGCTGCTGTAGGCACCTGCTAATTGGTTGATGGCCAGATTCTGCGCCTGCACGCATTTTTCACGGTCTGTTGTCGCACCAAGCTGCATGATTTCCGCATCCAGTGCCCAATAGGCATCCAGTTCTGATTGGATGGCATCATAAGTGGTACGTCCGTCTGCAGATACCACGGTGGTTTCTACATCAGCAAAATATTGTTTAAATAAATCGATAGATTCCTCATGTTGTTTCACGACCAGATCAATGGTAGCCTGGTCATCATAACCGATTGCTGCCCGCAGGGAAGAACGTATGTCGGCAAACTCAAACATGGCTTTACCGATATCGCCCTGTGCAAAACCGAAATTATGTAATGCATAGGAATAGCGTGCAGTTATGAAGATTAAGGCAATTACGCCCAGAACAGCCGCTGCCGCCGTAATGAACGATACCTTGAGAATGGAACTGGTAATTTTTTTTTCAATCGTTATTTTGTTTTCAGTGTTTGGTGTGTTTTTTTCTTTTCCCATTACCGGAAATTACCCCCTTAAAATATAAAATCTATGAAAAATTTACAGGTAAGGCGTGAACAGAGTGATTGCATGGCTTAGCAATATGCCCCTATTGACCTGCTGTTTTTTATTATACTTCCTTTTATTGAAAACACAATACTTTTGCGAAATAAAAAGGTAATTTTATCTTGTCCTTAGTTATCGGCATTTGAAATAGGATTACGATAAACAGATGACCAATTAATGCGATTACATCAAATAGAGAACGAGCATTATGCTTGACAAGAAATGGATGATAGGATAAAGTAGCCATATAAAGAATTATGAAAATTGAAGGAATTGAAGGTTTAGATAACAAAACGACAGGAGAAGAGAACGATTATGAAACGAGAAACTTTTCAGTCTCGTCTGGGATTTCTGCTGGTGAGCGCCGGCTGCGCGATCGGCATAGGCAATGTATGGAGGTTTCCCTATGTGGTGGGAGAGAATGGCGGCGGCTTTTTTGTGTTATTCTACCTGTTATTTTTACTCTGTATGGGTGTGCCGGTCCTGACCATGGAGCTTGCGGTGGGACGTGCCAGCAGAAAGAGTGCGGTGCTTGCTTATAAGGCACTGGAAAGACCGGGCAGCACATGGCATATTCACGGATGGTTCTGTATGATCGGCTGCTGTCTTCTGATGATGTATTACACAACAGTCTCTGGCTGGATGGTGGGATATTTCATGAAATTCCTCACCGGTACTTTTAAAGCCGGCATGGATGTGGATTCGGTGGGAGGTGTGTTTTCCACACTGTTGGCTTCTCCACTAGAGATGGGAGGCTGGATGCTCGCCGTGGTGGTCCTGGGATTTCTGGTGTGCAGTTTGGGCTTGCAAAAGGGGCTGGAGCGGATCAGCAAGTATATGATGGCGGCGCTTCTTATCCTGATCCTGGTGCTGGGCGTCCACAGTCTTATGCTGCCGGGGGCGGGAGAAGGACTTTCCTTTTATCTGATGCCCAGTGTGGAGAATGTGGCCAAACGGGGACTTGGCACCGTGATCTCGGAAGCGATGAACCAGGCCTTTTTTACGCTGAGTCTTGGTGTGGGAGCAATGGAAATCTTTGGCAGTTATATGAATAAGGATAATACGCTGGCGGGAGAAGCCGTGCGGATCTGCGGATTGGACACCTTTGTGGCATTTATGTCGGGACTGATCATCTTCCCGGCCTGTTTTTCTTTCGGGGTGAAGCCTGATGCGGGGCCTTCCCTTATCTTTGTGACGCTGCCCAATGTGTTCGTCAATATGTCCGGCGGGCGCCTATGGGGCACATTGTTCTTCCTGTTCATGACTTTTGCCAGCTTTTCCACAGTGCTGGCAGTGTTTGAGAATCTGCTTTCTTTCTGCATTGATACTTTTGGCTGGAAAAGGAAAAAGGCGGCTTTGATCAATGGCATATTTATTGCCGTGGCAAGCCTGCCTTGTGTGCTGGGGTATAACATATGGAGCGCAGTACATATCATTGGGGGCAGGGATGTGCTTGACAGTGAGGATTTTCTGGTCAGTAACCTGCTTCTGCCGATCGGTTCCCTGGTGTATCTGCTGTTCTGTGTTACCCGCTGGGGCTGGGGTTTTGATAAGTATTTTGAGGAGGCCAATGCAGGCGAAGGTATTAAGTTAAAAAGATGGCTGAAGCCCTATTTCCAAGTGGTGCTTCCGGTGTTGATACTCATTCTTTTGATACAGGGACTGATTTAAAAATTTACGGGAAAAGAGTGCAGACTCATTTCAGGACAGGGATTCAGATGCAGGTTTTATGACTAGGAGGCAGGATATGGCCAACACGAACAGCACGAAATTAGCGCTGGAGGCATCACTTAAGAAACTTCTTATGACGAAGACGCTGGATAAGATTACGATCAATGACCTCACAGCGGACTGCGGCATCAGCAGGATGGCATTTTACTATCATTTCAGGGATATTTATGATCTGGTAGAATGGATCTGTGTGGAAGATGGCACGAAGGCACTGCAGGGGAAAAAGACGTATGATACCTGGCAGGAGGGGATGTGTCAGATTTTTGAGGCGGTCATGGAGAATAAGGCTTTTATCCAGAATGTGTACCGAAGTATCAGCCGGGAGAAGATTGAAAGCTATCTCTACAAGCTCACCTACAGTCTGCTGGCGGATGTGGTGGAAGAAAAATGTGCGGGACGCTTTCTGGCACAGGAGAACAAAGCTTTTATCGCAGAGTTTTATAAATATGGGTTTGTGGGCATCATGCTTGACTGGATCGGACGCGGCATGAAGCAGGATTATGAGGAGATCGTGGAGAAAATGAGCGTTATGCTGCATGGCAATATTGCCCAGTCGATCCATAATTTTGAGGAAAACTAGGTGTTTTTACGGAATATTGGTTTGGGAAATAGGAAAACAGGAATGCTTTGTTATTTATAAAATAGCATCAGGATACTTTACAAAACAGGCAGAGTGATAAAGTGTTTATCATTCTGCCCTCTTTGTAAATTGGAATAGACAGGAAAAGTGTTTATGATAGCCATAACAAGTCAAGAAAACAGACGGCGGCGGAACTTTATGATGGAAATCATTCCGCCGGCCGGTATCAGGAAAGGTGGAACTTAGTATGGCAGACAAAAAAAGTATCGGACTCGGAGTAGCAGCAGTGGCGGCAGCAGGTGCGGGTGTGGCGCTGGCAGCAAAGAATCATAAGCAGGCAGGCGGAGAAAAAGCGCAGGACACAGGCAGGAATCTTAAGGAGAAAATGCAGGGCGCGGGCAGGGATCATGGCAAAAAGACGTCTTACACGGATTTGGATTACCGCAACACAGAACTTGGCAGATTTGATAAGAACA
>CAYUKT010000084.1:6392-8936 GCA_964445285.1 uncultured Bacteroides sp.
AGCTTTTGCAAGACCCAGGAAACCGGAAGGCGTGGATGACAAAAACGCCTATATCGTAGGCAGCGGTCTCGCCTCCTTGGCGGCGGCATGTTTCTTGGTCCGTGACGGTCAGATGCCCGGCAGCCACATTCATATCTTAGAGTCCATGGATATAGCAGGCGGTGCCTGTGACGGTATCTACGATGCTACCAGGGGATATGTGATGCGCGGCGGCAGAGAGATGGAGAACCATTTTGAGTGCCTGTGGGATCTGTTCCGCAGTATTCCCTCCATAGAGACACCGGGCGTGTCAGTATTGGATGAATATTATTGGCTGAACAAGGAAGATCCCAACTATTCTCTTTGCCGGGCGACTAAGAACCGCGGGGAGGATGCCCATACGGACGGCAGGTTTAATTTGAGCCAGAAGGGCTGTATGGAGATTATGAAACTTTTTATGACAAAGGATGAGGATCTATATGATAAGACCATCGAGGATGTGTTTGATGAGGAAGTGTTCGATTCCACGTTCTGGCTGTATTGGAGAACCATGTTTGCCTTTGAAAACTGGCACAGCGCCCTGGAGATGAAGCTTTACTTCCAGAGGTTCATTCATCATATTGCGGGTCTGCCGGATTTCAGTGCCCTCAAGTTTACCAAGTATAACCAGTACGATTCCCTGATTCTGCCTATGCAGAAGTACCTTGAGGAAGCGGGTGTGGATTTCCAGTTCAACACAGAAGTGACAAATGTTATTTTTGGATTTGAGGGAGACAAGAAGATTGCCAAGGCCATCGAGTGTAAAGTCAAGGGCGTGGAAAAGGGTATTATGTTAACCGAGAATGACCTGGTGTTTGTGACCAATGGAAGCTGCACGGAAGGTACGATCTATGGTGATCAGAACCATGCGCCCAATGGTGATGCGGAAGTGCGTACCAGCGGATGCTGGAGTCTCTGGAAGAATATCGCCAAACAGGATCCGTCCTTTGGGCGTCCGGAGAAGTTCTGCTCCGATGTGGCCAAGACTAACTGGGAATCCGCCACTGTCACTACGCTGGATGATAAGATTCTTCCTTATATTAAGAATATCTGCAAGCGCGATCCCAAGAGCGGTAAGGTGGTCACAGGCGGTATTGTGAGCTGTCAGGATTCTGCATGGCTGCTCAGCTGGACCATCAACAGGCAGGGACAGTTCAAGGACCAGGATAAGGATCAGGTCTGTGTATGGGTGTACGGCCTCTTTACTGATGTACCGGGTGATTATGTGAAAAAGCCCATGAAAGAGTGTACTGGTAAGGAGATTACCGAAGAGTGGCTTTATCATCTGGGTGTACCGGAAGAGCAGATTGAAGAGCTGGCGGAGCACAGCGCTGTATGTGTGCCTACCATGATGCCTTATATCACCGCCTTCTTTATGCCGAGAACGGCGGGGGATCGTCCGGATGTGATTCCCGATGGCTGCGTGAACTTTGCTTTCCTGGGACAGTTTGCCCAGACACCAAGAGATACCGTCTTTACCACCGAATATTCGGTCAGGACGGCAATGGAAGCAGTGTACGGTCTGCTGGGCGTAGACCGTGGCGTGCCGGAAGTGTGGGGCAGCGTTTACGATATCAGGGAACTGCTTTCCAGCAGTGTGAAGTTGATGGACGGCAAATCACCGCTGGAGATTAACTTAGGGCCTTTGAATCCGATGAAGAAGCTGTTGTTACACTTTATCAGCGGGACAGCGATTGAGAAAGTGATGCGTGATCAGGGTGTGATCAAAGAGGGGATGTAATATATAAACTATACCATAATAGGAGAGTTTAAAAGGGGTATAGAGAACAGGCGGCGCATTGAGGCACCGCCTGTTCTCTGGCTATTGTTTAGAAACCATTTGTTCAATGACAGAAACCTCTATCTCAAGATCCTCTGCGATTTCTGAAATGGTCTTGCCTTTGAATAATTTCTTATGGATTTGTTCTTGAAGGAGTTCTTCCCGGCCTTGCCTATGTCCTTCCTCCAATCCTTCCTCACGTCCTTCCTTTCGCCCCTCCTCAAAGGTATGTTTCAAATGTCTCTTCTCATTATATTCTGTTAAGAGCATATGCTGCACCATTCCTTTCTCCGCAAGTAAGATGTCCCGGAGAATCCCTCTCTCGATACAGCTGTCGATGGCTGTATGCACCGCCTCCTCACGTTTCATCCCCTGCCGGATATTTTCTTCCACCTCTGCCGATAATTCCGCATACTCCCACAGCCGGTGACATCTGTCCATCAACGCCCGGTTATGTCCTCGGTTGATATTGATCACCTTACAGCTGCATTCCAGGCATCCTCTCCCGTGTCCCGCCGAATAGGTATCTGACAGATAGAGCATCTGACTGTCTGTGTCCATACCGCTTCCATTATAAAAGACAATATACTCCGGTGTGGGCAGTTCTATCCGCCCTTTTCCATAAATATTCTCCCCACGGACATCTATCAGGCCCTCAAACTGCTGGGCAAAGTACAACAGTCCCCGCAAAGGCATATTGGGATTCCAGGTACTCTGGTGTTCATAGAGATTGAGCTGGCTGCCGA
>CAYUKT010000085.1:0-7260 GCA_964445285.1 uncultured Bacteroides sp.
TCCTTTTTACAGAATCGTAGTTGCAGATTCCAGATCTCCCAGGGATGGCAGATTTATCGCAGAGATCGGAACCTATGATCCTAACACGGATCCCAGCACCTACAAGGTGAATGAGGAAGAGGCTAAGAAATGGTTGGCAAATGGCGCACAGCCTACAGAGATTGTGAGCAGGATTTTCAAGACAGTAGGGGTGACAAAATAGTTTGGCTTTTGGAGGTGGACTATGAAAGAATTAGTGGAAGTGATCGCAAAAGCTCTTGTCGAGAACCCGGATGAAGTAGTCGTGACACAGAAGGAAGAGGGTAAGAATATTACCATAGAACTTCATGTCGCATCCTCTGATATGGGGAAAGTGATCGGTAAACAGGGCCGTATTGCCAAGGCAATCCGCTCTGTCGTTAAGGCGGCATCGTCTAAAGACAATAAGAGAGTGGATGTAGAAATCATCTGACGGATAAGCCTCATGGAATCATCTGTGAGGCTTCATCTTATGTTGGGGCAGCGAGGAAATCTATGAACGATGAATTACAGGTGGGTGTGATTACCCAGACGCATGGGATACGGGGAGAAGTCAAGGTTTTTCCCACAACGGACGATGCGGCCCGGTTTAAGAAACTCAAAGAAGTGATCATGGATACGGGACGGGAGCGTCTTACACTTAAGATAGAGAGTGTCAAGTTTTTTAAGCAGTTTGTAATCTTAAAGTTTCAGGGATACGATTCCATCAACGATATTGAGAAATATAAGAGGGCGAAGCTTCTGGTGCCCAGGGAACAGGCTGTGAAGCTAAAGAAGGATGAGTATTTCGTGGCGGATATGATAGGGCTTCAGATTGTGACGGATGAGGAAGAGATTTTCGGGGAATTAAAGGATGTACTCTCAACCGGCGCTAATGATGTCTATGTGGCGGTGCGGGCGGATGGCACAGAGATTCTGCTCCCTGCTATCAAAGAATGTATTCTCGATGTGGATATGGAACGGAGAATCATGCGGGTGCATATCATGGACGGGCTTTTAGGATGAGAGAGTGGGGAAATAAAATATGGTAAATTTCCACATCATGACGCTGTTTCCGGAAATGGTCTTAAATGGGCTTCATACCAGCATATTAGGCCGGGCAGCGCAGAAAGGCCATATTTCAATAGAAGCGGTCAATATCAGGGATTATACACTGGATAAACACGGTAAGGTGGACGATTATACTTACGGCGGCGGCGCAGGCATGCTGATGCAGGCACAGCCCGTATATGATGCATACCGGGCCATAGTTGACCGTGTTGGTCAAGGGAAAAAGAAGCGGGTTATCTATGTATCACCCCAGGGAAAGACTTTTCATCAAGAAATGGCCAGAGAATTGTCCGGGGAGGAGGAATTGATCTTTCTGTGCGGACACTATGAGGGCATCGATGAGAGGGTTCTGGAGGAGATTGTGACGGATGAGATATCCCTGGGCGATTATGTGCTCACGGGCGGGGAACTGGCGGCCATGGTGATGGTGGATGCGATCGCCAGACTGGTGCCGGGGGTGCTTCACAATGAGGAGTCAGCTGTGACAGAATCCTTCGGCAACGGTCTTCTGGAATATCCACAGTACTCCAGACCGGAGATATGGCATGATAAACGGGTGCCGGAAGTACTTCTTTCCGGGGACCATGCAAAAGTGGATGCATGGCGGCTGGAACAGTCGCTTATGCGGACAAAAGAGCGGCGGCCGGATCTGTATGAGCGGTATCAGGAACTGCACCCGCCCGTTGAGAACCCAAAACGGAAGAAAAAGGATGGCCCGAAGGAATAGAAGTGAAAAGAAAAGTGTAAAGAAAAGCCAAAAATTGCTTGCATTTGCCCATGCAATATGTTAAATTATTAATGTTGTGAAAAGAGATGGTCCTCTGTTACAGAATGTATTAAGAACATCCAGGTTATTTTAGGAGGAAGATTATGAACGAAATCATCAGAGAAATTGAAGCAGCACAGTTAAAAGAGAATGTCAGTGACTTCAACGTAGGTGACACTGTTAAGGTGTATGGTAAGATTAAAGAGGGTAACCGTGAAAGAATCCAGGTTTTTGAAGGTACCGTGTTAAAAATTCAGGGCGGCGGCAACAGAACCACATTTACGGTGAGAAAGATATCCAACGGCGTTGGCGTTGAGAAGACATGGCCTATGCATTCCCCCAATGTGGAGAAAGTTGAGGTTGTCAGAAGAGGTAAAGTAAGACGTGCGAAACTGAATTACCTGAGAGAACGTGTCGGTAAGAAGGCGAAAGTGAAAGAACTGGTTAAATAAGCGAAAGTGATGATGGAACAGATACCTTGGAGCGATTCGGGGTATCTGTTTTTTGAAAGGAAGGATTATGGCGAGAAGGAAGGGCTTGACTTTTTATCAGAAAAAGAAGCGGCTGAATCCCAAGATCATCAAGGATATCCTGGAACTGTTTGTGGGCGGTCTGGTAGCCGTTTTTTTGGCCTTTGTCATTATCTTTTCCATGGGAATGCGCACCAGTGTGATCGGTGATTCCATGGAGCCGGTGCTGTATAATGGACAGGAGATCTTGATGAATCGGATCATTTACAGACTCACTACTCCTAAAAGAGGGGATGTGATTGTTTTTTTGCCAAATGGTAATCAAAACTCCCATTTCTATGTGAAACGGGTGGTGGGACTGCCAGGAGAGACCGTTCAGATCCGGGAGGGAAGAGTGTACATAGACGGTCTGCTGCTAGGTGAAGACGAATCTCTTGACGAGATGATCGATCCCGGGATTGCCCGGAATGAGATACTTCTTGCCCAGGATGAGTTTTTTGTGCTGGGGGATAACCGCAACAGCAGTGAGGACAGCCGTTCCGGTAATATTGGGGCGGTCAAGAAGGATAATATTGTCGGCAAGGCATGGTTTCACATGGCTATGGAAGATGTCTCCATCGGGTTGATTGAATAAGAGGGAAAAGACAGGGAAAGGAGCGTACGGCGCATGAACTATCAGTGGTATCCTGGACATATGACCAAGGCGAAACGCATGATGCAGGAAAACATCAGCCTGATCGATCTGGTGATCGAACTGGTGGATGCGAGAGTACCGCTTTCCAGCAGGAATCCGGATATTGACGAGCTGGGGAAGAACAAATCCCGTCTGATCTTACTGAATAAATCCGATCTGGCGGATCCAAAGGGCAATCAGCACTGGATGAAATTTTTTCAGGAAAAAGGTTACTATGTGTTGGAGGTAAACGCAAAAACCGGACAGGGGCTGAAGGCAATCCAGGGTATGGTGCGGGAGGCCTGTAAGGAGAAGATCGAGCGTGACAGAAAGCGCGGTATCAAGAATCGGCCGGTACGGGCCATCGTGGTGGGAATCCCCAATGTGGGCAAGTCCACTTTTATCAATTCCTTTGCTGGCAAAGCCTGTGCGAAGACAGGCAATAAGCCGGGAGTGACCAAGGGAAAACAGTGGATCAGGCTGAACAAGGAACTGGAGCTTTTGGATACACCGGGTATTCTCTGGCCGAAGTTTGAGAGCGAGGAAGTGGGACAGAAACTGGCCATGATCGGTTCCATGAACGATGAGATATTGCAGATGACGGAACTTGCCGATATACTGGTCACCTATTTGCTGGCACATTACAAGAGTGACCTTCTGCAGCGTTATCAGATAGAGGAAGACGAGCGGACACTCACTGCGCAGGAAGTGATGGGGATGGTCTGTGAGAACCGTAAGTGTTATAAAAAAGGACAGGAACCGGATTATGAGAAGGCGGCCGCACTGGTGGTCGATGATTTCAGGAGCGGGAGAATAGGCAGGATTACCCTGGAAGAACCCGTCTGATGCGGATAAATATCCGCGTATTAGGAAAGACAGTGCAGGGAGGATAGAGTTATGAAAAAGGTATTGCGGGAGATATTGAGCACAAGCCTGTATTTGCTGGGAGTGTTGTGTGCCGTCTATCTGGTGATCCACTTTGTGGGACAGAGGACACAGGTGCAGGGCAGTTCCATGGAACCGAAACTCAGTACGGGGGATAATCTGATTGTGGATAAGATCACGTATCGTTTCCACGAGCCGGAGCGGTTTGATATTATCGTTTTCCCTTTTCAGTATGAAAAAGATACCTTTTATATCAAGAGGATCATCGGGCTGCCCGGAGAGACGGTGCAGATTGACGAAGAAGGCAATATCATGATCGATGGGGAGATCCTGGAGGAATCCTATGGCAAGGAAGTGATCATCAATCCGGGCCGGGCATATGAGAAGATAGAACTGGGTGAGGATGAATATTTTGTCATGGGTGATAATAGAAACAGCAGTATGGACAGCAGGGATCCGTCCGTAGGGAATATCAAAAGAGAGAATATTATTGGCCGGGCATGGTTGAGGATATGGCCTTTTGATAAATTCGGATTGATCAAACACCGCTAGAAAAAAGTAGATTCTTTCGAAGGTTAACAAATTGAGCAAAGTTCAATTAGTACATCAGGAGAATGTGAAATAAGATGGCAGAAGATAGTAAGACGATCAGGCAAAAACTGCAGGCAGCGACAATAGAAGAGCTGCCTGTTTTGTTTCAGCAATATGAGACGGACCAACGGGCGGGAGTACGGAAGGAAATCGACAGGGCCAGAAAGCGGGTTTTGGAGTATGAAAAAGAATTGGCGCGCACGGAAGCGCTCTGGCAATATGAGCGCAAGTACAGTGCTTTTGCCCATATCTGCGGGATAGATGAAGTGGGCAGAGGGCCGCTTGCAGGGCCGGTGGTGGCAGGGGCAGTTATTTTGCCGAAAGATTGTGACATTTTATATATCAATGATTCTAAGAAACTATCCGAAAAAAAGAGAGAAGAACTTTATCAGATCATCATGGAAAAAGCCGTGGCGGTAGGACTTGGATATACTACGCCCCAGCGGATTGATGAGATCAATATCCTGCAGGCCACCTATGAGGCCATGCGGGAAGCCATTGGACAGCTTGGGGTGACGCCGGATATTCTGTTGAATGATGCGGTGACGATTCCGCAGGTGGATATCAGACAGGTGCCTATTATCAAGGGAGATGCGAAGAGTATTTCCATCGGGGCGGCCAGTATTGTGGCCAAGGTTACCAGGGACCGGCTGATGGTGGAGTATGACAAGGTGTATCCGGAGTATGGGTTTGCAGCCAATAAAGGGTATGGCGCGCAGACGCATATTGAGGCGCTTAAGAAGTATGGGCCCTGTCCGATTCACCGCAGGACCTTTATAACACATTTTTGTGAGGTGTGACTTTGAATCTGGGAAATATTTTTAAGAAAGACAGTCGGACGGTCAGGACAAATGATACGAGCAGGGTATCGGAGCCCATGAGCAAGGGAGAGCGTATCTATCGTCTGCAGAATGAGATCCGGGCAATGAAACCCGGGCAGACACTGCAGGGTACGGTGGTGAACAGGAATGGAAATTCCGTGCAGATTGAACTGGCCCAGGATTTCAGTATCAATGCTAAGATTGACCAGAGCGTGAGCCTGGCTATGGGGCAGATGATGAGTTTTGAGATCAAGGCCAATAATGGCTCTCTTTTATCTTTGGCGCCCCTATATACCAATACGGCCAATACGGCCACGATCCTGCGGGCCTTAGCGGCGGCAGGACTGCCTGAGACAGCAGGAAATATTGAGATGGTGGCGGCTATGATGGAAGAGGGGATGCCGATCGACAAAGAATCCATCTTAAGCATGAGCAGGCAGATCTTGGATTTCCCGGGGCAGAATCCGACATCGATCATACAGATGACAAAACTGGGACTGCCGATCACAGAAGTGAATATAGAGCAGTTTGAGCATTATATGAATGCCACCCATCAGATTCTTGGCAGTGTGGAGACCATTATGGATGAACTGCCGCAGGTATTTCAGGAATTGATGGCAGAAGGTAAGGACGGCCAGGCCTTTGCCTTTTATGAGGCAGTGCTGAACATCTTCACGGAGAAAGAGGCGGACGGAAGTGTTATCCTGCAGGGACAGCCGGGGATAGACCAGCCGGCCGGGGAACAGGGTGTACAGGAGAATGCTTCCCAGACGCCGGAGCAGGCGGCATCACAGGATATACAGCAGGACGGCAGCCAGCAGACCAATATACAACAGGGCGGGTTGCAACAGATTGGAGAGCAGCAGGCGGGTATCCGGCAGACACAAGATGCGGCCCAGGCATTGCAGGCCAAGGCGGATGAAGCATTACTGCATATGGCGGATGCAGCAGGGGAGGAAGGCGGCAGACATACCGTCCTCACCGACAGACAGTGGGACAGCCTGGCTGATATGTTAAGAAATCTCGGCGCAGAGGAAGAGACCGCAGGTCAGATACAGAAGGGCGAGATCCCGCCCAAAGAGGTGCTTAATCTGGTGCGGGAATTATTGCCCAGGGCCATGCATGATCAGGATGCGTCCAAGGTGATGGAAAGACTTCTTGGCGGAAAAGAATTCCAGAACCTTTTAAAAGCAGAAATCGGGAAACAGTGGTTGATTGAGCCCAGGGAAGTGGCTGATCCAAAACGGGTAGAGCAGCTTTATGAGAGAGTCAGAGAGCAGACCATGCGGCTGCATCAGGCTCTGACGGCGGCGGAAAAGAGTGATGCCCCGCTTGCCAGAAGTGTACAGAATTTACAGAACAATGTGGATTTCATGAATCAGATGAATCATATGTATACCTATGTCCAGCTGCCGCTCAAGATGCTTGGCAATAATGCCCACGGGGATCTGTATGTCTATACCAACAAAAAGAATCTGGCGGCTAAGGATGGAAATGTGAGCGCTTTGCTGCATCTGGATATGGAGCATCTGGGGCCTCTGGATGTGTATGTGACCATGCGGAAGCAGAATGTCAGCACGAATTTTACGGTGCAGGATGAGAGTATTCTTGAACTGATCGAAAAACATATCGATCTTCTGCATGACCGTCTGGCCAAACGGGGGTATGCTTTTAAAGCCAAGATGCAGATTAAGGAAGAGCAGGAAGAACAGGATCCGGAGTCCATTATGAGGACGATCCTGCACCAGCAGAAAAATATATCCGTCTTGAGCAGGACTTCTTTTGATATGCGGGCATAGTACAAGAAGAACTTCTAGAGCTCAGCAGCAGAGGCTGCTTCGCTAAGAAGTTCTAAATCTTGTACAAGAGAATTCCCTAAAAGCGGGAATTCTCTGCGGGTACTTGGTAAGCATATAGAGTGTCGGGGAAAGGAGCGAGACATGGCTTTGGATGATAAGAAGCGGGAGAAACCGAAACAGGCGATCG
>CAYUKT010000085.1:7270-8926 GCA_964445285.1 uncultured Bacteroides sp.
TGAGGCGGCGCCGCGGGTGATAGCGTCTGGTAAGGGGGCACTTGCGGAGCGTATCATAGAGAAGGCGAAAGAGGCGGATGTGCCGGTTCACCGGGACGATAAGCTGGCGGAGACACTGTCCCGTCTGGAGATCGGGGATATGATCCCGCCGGAACTCTATGAGGTGGTGGCGGAGATCCTTGTTTTTGTGGATTCCATGGATAAGATCAGGGCCAAGATGGCGAAAGGTCAGTGAGCATGAATACGAGAGAAAAAGGGGCACAGAAGGAACAGCAGGTCTGTGCCTGTTTATTGTCTGAGGGCGTGGAGATTTTGGAGAGAAACTTCCGATCCAGACAGGGAGAGATAGATATCATCGGCCGCGATGGAGAATATCTGGTCTTTTTTGAAGTCAAATACAGGGCCAAAGACAGCCGCGGCAGTGCGGCGGAAGCCGTGGGAAGGGCCAAACAGAGGAAAATCTGCCAGGTGGCGGACTATTACCGAATGATACATCACTGTACGGAAGACACCCCGATCCGATTCGATGTGGTGGCCGTGGACGGGGAGAGGATGCAGTGGATCAAAAATGCATTTGAGTATGTGCAAAAACGGTAAGAAAATATTGCTTTACAGATAAGCTCCGGGAAGGCAGCGGAAAATCAGTTGGAGAAAGGATTAGCAGATGGAATTATACAGATATCAGAGAGACAGACAGATGAAGCAGAACCGGGTGGGTGATCTGGAATATCTTACCTTCCCGCTGCTTGAGGAGACCGGTATGGTGAAGCATTTGTTTTCCACCAGACTTGGCGGCGTCAGTGAGGGGATCTTTGCCTCCATGAATTTAAGTTATGCCAGAGGAGATCGAAAAGAGGCAGTGGATGAGAATTACAGACGTATTGCCGGAGTACTTGGTTGTCAGGTGGAAGATATTGTCTGTTCCGACCAGACACATACCACGAATCTTAAGGTTGTTGGCCGGCAGGACAAAGGCAAGGGCGTTACCAGGCCACGTGATTATCATGATATAGACGGACTCCTGACAGATGAACCCGGCATCGTTCTGGCTACTTTCTATGCGGACTGCGTTCCCTTGTATTTTGTGGATACGAAGCGGTGCGCCATTGCACTGGCACATTCCGGCTGGCGTGGTACTGTGGCCCGGATGGGGCGGTGCGTGGCAGAGAAGATGCGGGAGGCGTATGGTACAGTGCCGGAGGATATTGTGGCGGCTGTGGGCCCCTCCATATGTCAGGATTGTTATGAGGTCAGTGAGGATGTGGCGGAGGCCTTCGCCCAAGAGTTTTGTAAGCCGGGGCAGGAGCGGGAGATCCTTATCTCCAAAGGAGGCGGGAAGTATCAGCTTGATCTGTGGCGGGCCAACGAGATCGTGCTGACAGAGGCGGGGATCGTCCCATCCCGGATACAGGTGACAGATCTTTGTACCTGTCATAACAGCGAATATCTTTTTTCCCACCGGGCGAGTCAGGGTAAGAGGGGCAACCTGGGTGCTTTTTTAGGTCTGCTGTAAATGTGAAATTAAGAAACAATTAAAGAATTTCCCATCTATTCCTTTATGTTTCTATGTTTGAATGATATTATACGAAAGCACAAGAGAGGTGAAAACAAATGGCGAATATTCTGGTATGCGATGATGACAGGGAGATCGTGGAT
>CAYUKT010000086.1:0-8674 GCA_964445285.1 uncultured Bacteroides sp.
TGAAGTCCACAAAGAAACTCCTTTCGACACAATCGAATAGGAGGCTGCTTTTGAACTTTGTACTTCTACCGATTCATCTTCTCTACAAAACCAATCTCCCTGGCCGTCATCTCTACCCAGGCCGGCCGAAAACCTGCTCGGATCGCATTGCGGACAGACTTGATATTCGACCATGCGGCACAGTAAAAAGGCACTTTCCCGCGGACAAAAGTCTCCATCGCAAGTCTCGCCGTCAGCGCTGCGGCAATTCCCTGCCTGCGGTACGGCGGCAGGACATCCACACCAATCTGCCACATGGTATCACAATCCGCAGAACACCCTGCCAGTCCGATCAGCCTGTCTTCCTCATAGGCGCCCACACCTAACACATCCAGGATTTTCCTCTCCTCCGACAAGGCATTACTCCATTCCGGCAAATACAGCTTCTCAAAATCTTTTTGTTCCAGAATCCGCATCTCATAGTCACAGGGTAACTCTTGCAGCACGTTCATATCCGGCAGAAAATACTCCGCCATAAAACAGACCTGCAGACAATGTTCCATCAAAGCCGTGTTGATCACCTGCATATTGGGGGTCTCAAAAAGATGTTCTACCGGATATTTATTGATATATCCCGACACGATATCCCGCAGTTTGTCATCAATTGATGCCACCACATTATTTCCATAGGACACCAGATTACAGGCAAATGGCAGTGTCAGGTAGCGTCTGGCATTCTCGTTTGTTCCAGATATCACAATCTTATTTTCAGCCGCAAGAAAATCCTCCGGCTCACAGTGTAAATCTATCGCAGACTGCTTAAGCGCATACTGCAGTATTTCTTGGTTTGTCATAGTAATCCTCATTCAGATAAACGGTAAAATATATTTTATTCTTCTATTATAGGAACTGCTTCTTACGAAGTCAATCTTTCTGTTCTCAAAGAAAAAGGCGGTAGATTTTCTACCACCATTTTCCTAATACCCATTTTGTTCCACTCCATATACAGCCTGTTCGTGAGTAAATCCTTCAAATTCCAACTGCCTTACTAATCCCCGATAGGAAAATGGCATAAATTCCAAATAAGTCTTTGCTGACCTGATGGCATTTTCCTGTCCCATAGATAATCGATCTGAATCCTCTTGTCCTTCTTTTGCATCAGATTCCTTTTCTTCTTTGTCTCCTTTGCGGTATCTTCCGTCTTAACAACCTCTATGGGCTTTACGGGCTTTATGGATTCTGCGATTACGGACTGTTCTTCTTGTCTGAATTTATCAGTCTTCACCAAAAGTCTGTCAGCGTCCACATCCGATACCACAATATACGCAGTCAGGATTATTCCAAAAACAGATATTAGAAGCCCAAACAAGGAAAACTTCCGGTCAGAAAAACAATCTGTCAATCCGACAATTCCCAAGACCGTACCTACTACGCAGGGTATTATGCCAATATACCAATACGACAATATTGTACCTATACTACCAAAAATAAGAGATAAGATTCCTAATATATCCATCTTTTTCTAACTCTTCTTAACTAATGCCACAACAGCCAGAACAGCATTGATCAGACACCAAACTGCCCAAATGACAAGATCACTGTAATTTCCATGTCCGGCAAAACCGCACAATGCCGCCAATCCAAAAAGGACGATAAGGGCAATATTTCCACCTTTTCCCTCTGATTTCCTGGTTGCCACAGATACTATGCCGCCCGCAAGCAATAAAATAGCCACTAAGATACCAACAGAACCAGAAGACCCCCCATTATCCTCCAGGGCATTGACCACTCCAGCCGCACATGACTGAAATGTGACCACCACAAATAAAATAATTGAGATAATCCCTGCTACAAGTTTCCATGTCTTCATTAAAAAGTCCTCCTTTATTGTGTTTTAATATTTTTATCCGTATATTTCAGTCCTGTAATCCGCTGGTGCGCAGCGGCTCCATTCCATTCTGTTTCAAAAGGGCATTTACATCAATGATACTTCCCGGCCTCTCATTAAATACGATCATCATAAATGCATCTCTCGGTTTTTTTGCATATAATGTAGGCATTTCATATTCTTTTAACGCTCTTTGTGTCTCCTCCAGAGTAAATTCCGCCGCATAGCAGATTCTCAAAATCACATCCCTCTGTTTCGTCCTTTTCTCTCCGTTTAGTAATTTATAGCCATACCGTTCGGGAATATCTGCCTTCAAAAAAACCTGCTGCTGTGTTAGTTTCTTTTCCTGAAACAGTTTCTTCATATAAATGATAAAATCATCTTTTCCCATTATCAGACTGTCTTTATTTTCCGCACAGTAGACACTATAATTTTTAATGTGAGTGCTGCCGAGAACATTTTCTAAATCTCGTGTATTTTTTTCGCTCATTATGGCCTCCTATCTGCTATAATGTTCATTAGTATATTACGAAAGGATTATATCCATGGATGCCTCCTGCAGTTTAAACATTTCCTGTTACAAAACAATCGCTGTCATCAATGAAGCACATAACATTTTCCTTGTCCAACACCAAATCTCACATAAAATATTTATTAAAAAGATACTGGATATCTATAACCTTCCCATATATGTCTACCTAAGACAAAATAAAATTACCGGCATTCCCCAAGTCATTGAAATATGTGAAGAAAACAGCCAATTAACGGTAATCGAAGAGTACATTTCCGGCGTATCTTTGCAGGAACTGATAGTTACAGGACAGCTGACCGCAGCTTCCGTATCACACTATATTTGTGATCTGTGTGATATTCTTGAAAAACTTCATTCTCTGCCAGTACCGATCATCCACAGGGATATTAAACCATCTAACATTATCATTACGCCTTGCGGCCATGCCATACTCATAGACTTTAACGCAGCAAAATACCTGACCAACATAAATACCGCCGACACAATACTTCTCGGTACAAAAGGCTATGCTGCCCCGGAGCAATATGGTTTTGGCTCCTCTACTCCGCAGACTGATATCTATGCACTCGGTATCTTATTAAAAGAACTTACTTCGGCTCTGCCCGCCCCGACAGATGCATTTACTCAAATCATAAATAAATGCATCCAGATTGATCCTTCTAATCGTTTCGAATCAGTGTCATCCCTGAAACAGGAAATGCAGGGAAAAAGTAAATATCCTCAAAATACATCGCCCGATTCATGCAACTGGCGATTATTCCTTCCTCCGGGATACAGAACCCTGACTCCCTGGAAAATGGTAATCTCAACCAACGTTTATCTAATTATCTCCTGGGTTTTTCTCTCCTTGGATTTAAAAACGGTATCTGTCTCCGCATTATGGCTGGAACGCATTTCCTGTCTGCTCATTGTGCTGTTAATTATCTTTTTTAATTTTAACTACTGTAACATACAGCGATTTTGGCCTTTATGTAATAGCAAAAACCCAATCATACATTACATCGGAATCTTATTGCTGGATGTCTTTATAGCTTTTTCACTTTTTACCATAATGATCATTTTGGAATCTATCCTATTTACTTAGTTATTATATCATATCCTTTTTGCCCTCGTTGCCACCGTAAGGGTGGCAATTTTAATCCATTAATATATTATATTTGGTCACCTTCCGCCCCTCCCATTCGTATATAAGTCAAGAGGCCTCATAAAAACCAAGAAAGGAGCGCCTAATATGCGCAAAAGTGAAAAGGATATCAAACGCATCCTGCAGAGCCATGGCAGCACACTCTATCGAAGCGCTTTTCTGCTGCTTGGAAATCCTCACGATGTGCAAGATATCTTACAGGAAGTCCTGCTCCGCTATCTGGAAAAATCGCCTTCTTTTCAGTCCACAGAACATGAAAAGGCCTGGCTGTTACGGGTTACAACAAATTGTTGTACGGATTTCCTCAGATTCCGTAAAAGACATGCCTGCATAGACTTGGAATCCCTGAAAGAATGCCTGCCCGGTCCGGAGCAGAGAGAACAGATAGAAGAGCTTTATTCCCTGCCAGCCAAGTACAAAACAGTGCTGATGCTGCATTATTTTGAGGGATATTCCGTCTCGGAAATTGCACAGATCTTAAAAATATCGAATAGTGCCGTTAAGAAACGGCTCCAACGCGGTCGGGAAGCCCTTAAGATTGCCATAACAGACAGGGAATCATCAGGTCCTGCAATCGCTCATGCAAAAGACCCATTAACAAAACTGACAAACATCAAAAAGGAGAGTTATAACTTATGAATAAAGACGATATGATACAGATCAAAGAAGCCATTACAATACCGCCCGAACTGACAGATACTTTATTGCACAACTGCACCGCCTCCCAGACGAAGCGTTTCCCTTATACACGCTATTCCCAACTGGCCATGGCTCTGGTTGCCGCCTTTGCTATCATGATCACCGGCACTACATCATACGCCGCCTACAATGTCTATCAGGAAAAAAATCTAGCTGTTTTTATGGACGCTAGTCTTTCCCAGACAGAGATTGACCGGATTGGAGAGGAACTCACGCAGATGCCCGGAATCGCCTCCTGCCACTTTGTAAGCGGGGACGAGGCCTGGAATGAGTTTCGGACCACATATCTGGATGATATGGATGGCCTTGCGGATGCCTTTACCGAAAATCCCTTAAAGGACTCTTTTAACTACCGTCTCAGCGTACAATTAAATGCCGATACCCAGACAATCCGTGATGAAATCAGCCGGATTGAGGGCGTACGACTGGTACAGGACCTTTCGGAATTAAAGCAAAAATAATTTGCATCGCAAATTATTTTGAAAAAATCACCAATGGGAGCGCTTTCAGCACTCCCATTGATGTTTCCTCATATTGACATGACCATTTTCTTGAAAGGTTACGCCCTCTTTTACTAATAAATCCCGCTGCCCTGCCCAGTGCGGCACTAATCGGCCCACATGGTTCACGACCCTGTGGCAGGGATAGCTTCCATAATATTCCGCACGGCTTAAGACCTTCCCCACCAGTCTCGCATTATTATCCCTGCCTATCAATCTTGCAATCTGTCCATAGGAGGCTACTTTTCCCGCCGGGATTTCTTCCACCACGGATAGTATTTCATAAATCAAATCTTCATTCAACACTGCCGCGCTATCTGACACTCTAACCTCCCACCTTACATGAATGCTCTACAGATTCCGATACTTTTGTCCCTCACATTTGGGCAGGTTTATCGACAAGTCTCTTCTGACATGAGTATCCGCATAGTCCTCATCGGTCTTATTAAAGTAATCGTACTCGCCCCCTGGCGTATCATCCCAAGTCACATCTACATTATAATATCCGTCATCCAGCCCGATTATGTTCCAGGCATGGTCTTCTCCCGCGAATCCGGTGCAGTAATAACAGGGAATCCCCAGCCTCTGCATGAGATACTGATAGGCCCTGGCATAGCCGGCACACACACTCTTACCCTCCACCACTGCACTGTAGGCGCTCTGGTTCATATCCGCACCCTTGACATACTCTATCTTTTCAATCAGTAGATCATGTATCCGTCTGCCCTTCTCGTAAGTACTCAGATTCTGCACCTGCGTCAGCATCGTATTTACCGTATTGTAAAATTGAGAAGATTTTTCCGGAAACTCCTCCTTAGAAATATTAAATTCCAATTCCAGTTCTGCACATATCTTAGTTTTATCATATTTACAGACAAAAGCCGTATTCAGCCAGAACAATTCCGGGTGATCATTATAGACCGCCATGATCGCGTTCTTAATCTCCGATACCGGCACTGCCTCAATCGGTACGAAAGCCCCATTAAATGCATTGGCATTTGCAAAAATCTGCCGGTACAGATGCTGTCCCTTAGCATCCAGCATAGCGTAATAAGGATAAAATGCCGGATCAAAACTATAACCGTCCCCTAGCTGGCCGTATCCCAGGTCGCTGGTATATTCACCGCCCTCTGCATCAGGCAGCTCTTCCGACTTCTCTGTGATCGGCTGATATCCGGACTTACCACTGACAGCTTCCGGCACTTGGATACCGGATTCTGATGGCACTTCATAACCATTGGTACCCCTGATCACCTCCTGGGATGATCCGTTGTCTGATGGAGTCAGATTGACACCCCAATCCTCCGTGGCCGGTTCCTCCGCAGGCTGGTCTTCTTCCTGTTCCGGCAGCCCTTCCTGCTCTTTTCCGGAATCAGGTTCTTCCGCCTCTTCCCCGGGCAAGAAATCTTCCATTTCCACAGGCTCCGCAGCTTCCTCCTGCTGTGTCTGTTTTGAGGACGCCTTTCCCGATACCAGGCTCGCCAGTTTTTTTGTAATATTTGGATTAAGGGCACATAACAGGATCAGGATACACAGAAGTGCCGTCAGGACTGCGATGGCCGCTAAAATCTTCTTCAGTATTTTCATGATCAGCCCTCAAACTGCACAAAATTCCTGCCGGCGGCATCCGTGTACCTGAGAATGATCGCCGAAGTCTTAGGCAGCGTTATACTGACTTTGCCTGCCGTCACTGGATATTCTTTATCTTCCGTAGTATATCCTTCCTCCGTAGTCAAAAGAAGCTGCTTAAGCATACATTCTTTGGGGATACCCAGATACCACACGGACAGCTCCCTTGTGATCTCATAGTCATTGTTATTTACAAGTATCACGGATTTGCCCATTTTATTAAATCTGCCATAGGCTATCACATTATAATCTGCGTCCATATATTTTAAGGAACCAGTCAGGAACTCTTTGTGGGATTTATGGATACGGATGATATCCTTATGAAAAGAAATCATCTCATGGTCCTCATGTCCCCATGGATAGGTACGTCTGTTATCGGGATCGGTAAATCCGCAGACACCTGCCTCATCTCCATAATAAATAGTCGGTGCGCCGGGCCAGGTCATCTGGATCACCACAGCCTCCCGCATCACGGCCTTATTAACACCTTCATTCGCCGCCTGCGGACCCAGGGTGTTGGTCCGCCCTACTCTGTGATTGGTCCGGGTAAGAAACCGGGAATGATCGTGGTTCGACAACTCATTCATCGCTACCAGAAGAGAGGGCATTGAGAAATTCGCCGTATGATGTCTCATAGCGCCCCAGAAACTGTCCGCATTGCCCCGCATATCTTCCCGGTAGTCATCGCTGTGTTTCTGCATCCCTGTCAAAAACCAGGTAACCGGCTCCATAAAAGCGTCATAATTCATGACGGTATCCCACTCTTTGCCCTGCAGCCAGTCTTTGGGATTGCCGTAATGCTCCGCCAGAATGATCGCATTGGGATTGGCCATCTTGACTGCTTGGCGGAACTCCTGCCAGAACCGATGGTTAAATTCCGGACTGTGTCCCAAATCCGCAGCCACATCCAGTCTCCATCCATCTGCGTTATAAGGGGGTGATACCCATTTTCTTCCAATATACAATACATAATCCAGTAATTGTCTGGAATTTTCATAATTCAGTTTGGGCAGTGTATCGTGCCCCCACCAGCCGTCATAAGAACCATTGTAGGGGAAACGGTTCTCATCCAGAAAATGGAAATAGTTATGATAGGGACTGTCTTTATCAATATAAGCGGCCTTCTCATAACCCGGGGCATTCTCATAAATCCGCTCCCTGTCCAGCCACTTATTAAAAGAACCGCAGTGATTAAACACCCCATCCAAGATGACTTTCATACCTCTCCGGTGCGCCTCTTTGACCACTTCTGCAAAAAGCTCATTGCTGGCTTCCAGATTATCCTTATTGGAAATACGATCAATATATCTGGTGGCAAAACGGTTCTCACTTTGATCCGGCCGGAGCAGTTCTCCCTCATCGTGCACGATCTTTCCAAAATGAGGGTCTATATAATCGTAGTCCTGAATGTCATACTTATGGTTCGAGGGCGACACAAACAAGGGATTAAAGTAGATCACATCCACGCCCAGATCCTGCAGATAGTCCATCTTATCGAGCACACCCTGCAGATCGCCGCCGTAAAACTCCCGCACGCCCATGGCCGCAGGATACTTATCCCAGTCCTCCACCCGCACGGTCTTATCCCCAATATACTGATATTCATTCGTGAGTACATCATTGCTGGGATCACCATTATAGAACCGATCCACATAGATCTGATAGAAGACAGCGCCTTTCGCCCAATCCGGCGTCTTAAAACCGGGAATCAGCTGAAAGTGATAGTATTCATTGATATCTTTTGTAACGCCCCGCATGTCATAAAAGCAGGAAATCTTGCCCGCATGTACTTCAAAATAATAACTTAACTTTTCATCTTCCAGCTGGATACTGAGCGCATAGAAATCAAAATACGCATTGGAATCGACCTTGGTCATAATATGTTTCTGCCCTTTATCCACCAGAAACACCTTGTCGATATTGTTCCGCCCGGAACGAAAATAGATTGTCACTTCCTCGTATGCGCTGGGTTCCGGCGGACACACATAATCCTCCGTCAAATCTGAGAACAGGGCTTTCCTGTTGAACACCGGCCGCATACCCGCCATATACATCTGATTTTTTTCTGCCTTTTGAAATTGATTGATGTCCATATTCAGCCTTCCTCTAAAAATTACGAAAAACTTACATAATTATTTTATCCTATATGTAGTGGATATTCAAGGGTGTAAACGACCCGATATAGCACATATTGTATAAAAAATCCAATGCATAGTAAAAAAGACAGTTTAACAAAACTGTCTTTTTTAGAGAAGGTATTTCTTTCTTATGGGGTATAGCAAAAAACTATATAATGTATTGGG
>CAYUKT010000087.1:0-8644 GCA_964445285.1 uncultured Bacteroides sp.
TCGGCAGCCAGCTCAATCTCTATGAACACCAGAGTACCTGGAATCCCAATATGCCCCTGCGGGGACTGCTGTATTTTGCCCAGCAGTTTGAGGGACTGGTAGACGTCCGCGGGGAAGATCTCTATGGGAAAGGGAGGATAGAACTGCCCACACCGGAGTATATCGTGTTCTTTAATGGAAGCGGTATGGACATGGACAGCCAGATGCTCTATCTGTCGGATGCCTATTCGGCAGGACATGGGAAGGGATGTCTGGAATGCAGGTGTAAGGTAATCAATATCAATCGGGGATATAACCGGGAATTGATGGAGAGATGTCACCGGCTGTGGGAGTATGCGGAATTATCGGCAGAAGTGGAAGAGAATATCCGACAGGGGATGAAACATGAGGAGGCGGTGCATACAGCCATAGACAGCTGTATCGAGAGAGGGGTTCTCAGGGATATCCTTTTAGCGGAGAAAGGGATGGTGCAGCATATGCTCTTAACGGAATATAATGAGAAGAGACATTTGAAACATACCTTTGAGGAGGGCAGGCAGGAAGGATTAGAAGCGGGGATGGAAGAGGGTATAGAAAAGAAACTTCGTGAGCAGGTTCAAAAAAAGATTTCCAAGGGAAAAACTCTTTCGCAAATTGCGGAAGAACTTGAGGAAGAGATGTCCGTCATTGAGCGGATTGTTTCCGGGCAGATGAAGGGCTGATTTGAAAGGAATTATTTGTATGATATATCTGGACAATGCAGCAACCACCAGGACTTCGCCCGAAGTAGTGGAGGCAATGCTGCCATACTTTAGTGAATATTACGGCAATGCGGGCAGCATCTATGGATTGGGTAGCAAGAGTAAAAGGGCTCTCATCATGGCCAGGGAGACGATAGCCGGGACGATTGGGGCGCAGGCCAATGAGATTTATTTTACGGCGGGCGGCACGGAATCGGATAACTGGGCACTCAAGGCAGTGTATGAATCCTGTCAGAATAGGGGCCGACATATTATCACAACGAAGATTGAACATCATGCCGTTTTACGTACCTGTAAGTATCTGGAGGAGCGTGGTGCCAGGATTACTTATCTGGATGTGGATGAGAATGGGATGATCGATCCCGAACAGTTAAAAAAGGCAATTCGCCCCGATACAGTCCTGATTTCTGTGATGTATGCCAATAATGAGATCGGAACCATTGAACCGATAGAGAAGATTGGGGAGATTGCAGACGAACATGGTATTCTTTTTCATACGGATGCAGTGCAGGCTTATGGGCATCTGCCGGTTGATGTGGAAAAAATGCATATCGACCTGCTCTCTGCCAGCGGACATAAATTTAATGGTCCTAAGGGAGTTGGTTTCCTATATGTGAACGGGAAGACGAAATTATCCCCTTTTGTACACGGTGGACGACAGGAGCGGGGACGGCGGGCCGGTACGGAGAATGTGCCAGGTATTGTGGGGATTGCGGCGGCGGCAGAGCGCGCATCGCTCTGTATGGGAGAGAGAGCGACAGTGGAGCGCAGGATGCGGGATTATCTGATTGACCGTATTGAAGCAGAAATTCCGGGAGCACATCTGACCGGCCATCGGACAATACGTCTGCCGGGTCATGTTAGTTTTTGTTTTAAAGGAATACAAGGAGAGTCTGCACTGATCATGCTGGATATGCAGGATATCTGTGCGTCCAGCGGCTCTGCGTGCACCACCGGGGATCCGGGGCCATCCCATGTACTGCTTGCGGCCGGTGTGCCGGAGGAGATGGCGAAGGGTTCCATCCGGTTCACGTTGAGTGCGGAGAATACCATGGAAGAACTGGATGTGACAGTGGAGGCACTGGCCGGAATTGTGGAAAAGCTGCGAGAAATGTGATTTCCGGCCGCATTGAAATAAAGGACCACCCTGAACCTGCCATACGGGAACTGTCTGCTTCCGTATGGGAGGTTTTTCTATACCTTTTCACTTTTTATCATAAATATCCATAACTGGAAAAATGACTTGAAAAGAAATATTAAAGTCCCAATTATAGGACTCTGTATATGCTATCCTTTTAGAGAACAAAGGTTCGATTAAGGAAAGGAGAAGCAGAGTATGAAAGGATATGCAATTGAGAGCGGTTATATGGGATATGTGGATGGTGAGTATATGTTATTTGCCAGCGAGATGGATTATGAGGACTATATCGCGAATTAATGGGCATAGTTTTAAATGTAGTTGATAGGGAGGGGTAAGATACAGTATACTAAAAGAGCAGTTTTTGCACAGCATCGGGCTTAAAACATATTTGCCAAATGCCGGACATAGGTATATGATAAGGCAGGAGAGTATAGAATGCGGTATGTGTGCATGCGATATCTTATAAAAGGTATTTTTCTTGGCAGACGGAGAGTTTATGATCAGGAAGATAGATGATATTTCGGTGAATTATATAGAGGAAGGAGAAGGCGATGTAGTGCTTTTGTTACATGGCTGGGGTGCCAATATCACCTTGTATCAGGGGATTATTGATACCCTGAAGCGTGGAAGGCGGGTAATTGCACTTGATATGCCGGGATTTGGCAGGACGCCAGAGCCACAGAGGCCTTGGTGTGTGGATGATTATGTGGATTTTGTCCTCAAATTTATAGCATCTTTTGACCTGAAAAAGCTGAGCATCGTGGTTCATTCTTTTGGCGGCCGGGTATTTTTTAAGATGAATGCCAGAGAGAATCTGCCATTTGTAGTGGATAGGGCAGTTTTGATTGACAGTGCAGGGATATTGCCGAAGAAGACACTCAGGCAGAAGATAAGCCTGCGGTGTTATAAGATTGGCCGGGCTTTTATGAGTACGAAGGTGATGCATTTTCTTTATCCAGATGCGGTGGAAGAGATGCGGCGCAAGAGAGGTTCTGCTGATTATAACAGCGCAACACCTACCATGCGAGCCACACTCGTGAGAGTGGTAAATGAAGATTTGGAACCGCTTATCCATCTTGTACAGTGTCCAACCCTGTTGATCTGGGGAGATTTGGATACGGCTACGCCGATATCGGATGCAAGAAAGATGGAAGAATTGATAGCGGACGCAGGTCTGGTGGTCTGCGAGGGAGCCGGGCATTTTTCTTTTGCTGAGCAGGCCGGTAAAGTGAATGGTGCATTGCAGGCTTTTCTAATGGAAAAATCGGATGATAAATGTATTGGCGGTATATAGGCGATTTATATGGCATATTTGTTGTTTGATTTATGCGATATCATTGGCGGCTGGCTATTGTAAGAGAGGAAAGACGAATTAGAATGTATATTGTATTATTTGGAATATGGCTGATAACCTATGTGACAGGCACTGTCCTATATGTGTTGTATCTGATGCATATGTTTCAGCAGGATTCCTATAAACCGAGGGAATACGGAGAGTGGATGCAGGTACACACTAATGTGGGCAGACTATTAGGAAAGTGTCTGTATGGAGTGATAGCCCTGCCGTTAATAATCATTGGAAATACAAGTTGTCTTATTGCAGCTTGTTTCATGAATATAATGACTATATTGGTCAATAAACCGCATCGGGCCAAAAAGCCTCTTGTTTATACACCGCGCGTCAGGAGAATGTTGGTCACAACGGCTATTCTCTACGGGATTGCAGCATTGGCTGCCGTATGTCTGGGAATCTGGGGACCGGTTCCAACGGGAAATGAAAGACCGTGGAATCCGGCGATGCAGTATGTGAGTATTATCTTGTTGGTGCTGTTTGTGTTACAACCCTTTATGATACTGCTGGCCAATCTGATCAATCATCCCATAGAGGAAGGGATTAATCAGCATTATATCAATGAGGCGGCGCGTATCCTGAAGCAGATGCCGGATCTCAAGATTATCGGAGTAACGGGAAGTTACGGAAAGACTAGTGTGAAATATTATCTGAATACGCTGCTATCTTCCCAGTATAATGTCCTGCATACACCGGGAAACTATAATACCACACTGGGGGTTGTGCGGACAATCCGGGAGAGTATGAAGCCGTTTCATGAGATATTTATCTGTGAGATGGGCGCCAGGGAAGTGGGGGATATCAAGGAAATCTGTGATCTGGTACATCCCGATTATGGAATTATTACTTCCATTGGGCCTCAGCATTTGCAGAGTTTCCATACCATAGAGAATATTATTGCCACGAAATTTGAATTAGCTGACGCGGTGCCGGAGACGGGAAAGGTATTCTTAAACTACGACAATGAGTATATCAGGAACCATAAGATAGATAAGCGTGTTGTAAGCTACGGCATCAGCGGAGAGGGTGAAGCCTACAGGGCGTATGATATCACTGTGTCTCCTAAAGGATCAGTCTTTAAAATGAAAGATAGTACAGGGAAAGAATATGAATTTCACACAAGACTGGTGGGCAGTCATAATGTGCAGAATATTGCAGGGGCGATTGCGGCAGCCAATACGCTGGGCATTCCCATGGAGAAGCTGATCTATCCGGTGAAACAGCTGGAGAGTGTGCCCCACAGGCTGCAACTGATCAAGCAAGGTGACAGGATTATCCTGGATGATGCCTATAATTCCAATAAGAGTGGGTTTAAGGCGGCGTTGGATACTTTGGCGATGTTTCAGGAACTTCGGATTCTGATGACGCCCGGTATGGTGGAATTGGGGGACGAACAATACGATGAAAATAAAGAAGTGGGTGTCTATGCGGCCGATAAATGTGATTATGCGGTATTGGTCGGCAGGGAACAGACGAAGCCCATCCAAGACGGTCTATTAGAGGCAGGATTCACACCATCCAGGATGATTGTTGTGGATACGCTGCAGGAAGGATTCCAGATGGTGTCGGCGATTCCCAATGAGAAGCAGAAGGTGATATTGATTGAGAATGACCTGCCGGATAATTATTCATAGAGAAATTATTCATAGGGAAATGACTCATGGGATTT
Source organism: uncultured Bacteroides sp. (assembly GCA_964445285.1). GTDB lineage: Bacteria > Bacillota > Clostridia > Lachnospirales > Lachnospiraceae > UBA3282. The sequence continues at coordinate 4,902 of CAYUKT010000087.1, forward strand.
GTGTCTGCGCGCTGTCTGGCACAGATCTTTCATAAAGCATAGGACAGTGCAGAAATGAGGAAAGTATGAAGATCAGAGTAGGTGTATTTTTTGGCGGTAAGAGTGTAGAACATGAGGTGTCAGTCATTTCCGGACTGCAGGCATATAATGCTTTTGACAAAGATAAATATGAGCCTATTGCCATCTACATTACGAAGGATAATGAGCTCTATACGGGGGAAGCAATCAGTGATATTGCCAATTACAAGAACATTCCGGAACTGCTGAAAAAGAGCACTAGGGTATTTTTTATGTGCGAACAGGGCAAAGTGGAATTGATTCAATATCCGGCTAAGAAGTTTGGAAGTTCCGTGGTGGCACAGATTGATGTGGCGTTTCCGGTGGTACATGGCGCGAATGTGGAGGACGGTTGTTTACAGGGATTTTTACGTCACTATAATATTCCGTTTGCAGGCTGTGATGTGATGGCTTCGGCTGTGACTATGGATAAATATGTGATGAAGACCGTATTAAAGGACAATGACATACCCGTGCTTGACTGTGTGACCTTGAATGTCAGGGAATATCAGGCGGATGAGGCTGCAGCACTGCATAAAGTGGAAGACAGGATTGCCTATCCGGTCATTGTTAAGCCGGTCAATCTGGGCTCCAGCGTGGGTATTAAGGTGGCGAAGGATCAGGATCAGCTGCGAGAGGCATTGGAGTATGCATTTACCTTTGGTGCAAAAGTACTGGTGGAACGTGCCATTACGAGCCTGCGGGAGATTAACTGTGCCGTGCTGGGAGATTATGAGGAGGCAGAGGCATCCGAGTGTGAAGAACCTATTTCCAGTGATGAGATTTTGAGTTATGAAGATAAGTATGTGGCAGGCGGTAAGGGCGGTTCTGAAGGGATGAGAACAGCCAAGAGAGAACTGCCGGCCAATTTGACACCTGAAAGACGGGAAGAAATTCGTCAGCTGGCGGTAAAGACCTTCCAGGTGCTTAATTGCAGCGGTGTGTCCAGGATTGATTTTATGATTGACAAAGACATGGACAAGGTATATGTCAATGAGATTAACCCGATTCCGGGTTCCCTGGCTTTCTATCTCTGGGAGGCGCTGGGTAAGCCATATGCGGAATTGTTAGACGATATGGTCAAACTTGCCCTCAAGAGAGAACGGGAAGAAAAGAACATGATGACATCATTTGACAGCAATATATTGCAGAGTGCCAATCTGAGTGGGGCCAAAGGCGTGAAGAAATAGGGGGCATTGTGTATTTAATCCCAATGCCCGACTTCTTCTATTGTGAGCGTTGTATTGCCGCAGGATGGACAGGCAGCATCAGAAACCTCTTCTGCTTCTAGAGGTGGTGTCTGTAACAATCCGTGGCAGATCGGACAGGTTCCCACAAAAGTTACATTTTCATCGCTTCCTCTGAGCACAGGAACATTCACCAGATCTTTACAAAAATTGCAGACAGCAATCTGATATCTGAAATCATAGAGAGGAATTGGTTTGGTCTGGCACCAGTCTATGATCTGTTTCTGTTCTTTGGCCTTAAAGGCGGCAATGACATTCCCGATACTGCCGTGCTGCAGTCCACAGCCGGTCATGTGTTCCCAATTTTTTCTGCAGGTATTGCAGTGTATTTTTATGATTTCACCCATTCGGGATTACTCCTCTCAATCCTGAATCAGCTCAAAAGACTTAATATCAACTGTGAATGTTGATTTGCCTGCGTCAGCATGGAGGTGCCGGCCTGCATCAGTATCTGGTTATTGGAGTATTCCACCATTTCTTTGGCAATATCCGCATCCCGGATACGTGACTCTGCGGCAGTCGTGTTTTCTACGATGTTGTTCAGATTATTAATGGTATGTTCCAATCGGTTCTGAATGGCGCCGTAGTAACTTCGCACATTGCTGACGCAGCCGATGGCAAACTTGAGCTGGTCAATGGCAAGATCCGCATCATCCGTGGTCTGTACATTCAAGTCTTCCAATCCCAGAGCTCGTGAACTCATCTGGAATAGGTCAAATTCTATATGCTGTCCGGGTTCGGCGCCCACCTGCAGTCCAATGAGGGACGGACCGCTCAGATTGACGGTGACCTGGAAGGGATCGATCTGGAAGGGCTGATCAAAAACGGCGCTGGTGCCAAGGAGCGAGGAGCCGCCTACGTTAAGACCACCGGCAATGATCGATCCGGCACCGTCTTTTGAAGCATAGGACAATCTGCGGACAAATTCAGTAAGGTCTGAGCCAGCATTTGCAGTTTTGAACATGTCATTCAGCTGTGCGGTACCATAGCTGGTATTATCCTTTATGGCGCTCTCCAGGCTCTTGCCGTTCAGAAGGTCAGTAAAGATTTTATTCATGCCTGCGGCAATGTTAGTATCTGTTACTGCGCCGCCGCCGTTAGCAAGGTAGCCGATATAGGCAGTCCCCAGATAACCGTGGCCGTATGGTCTGCCATTCATGGTAAATTTTTTCAGGTAATTGGCAATATTCGCATCCTGACTGGTATCGTTCGCGTCAGTCAGGTAATTTGCATAATAGGTGAGAGTATCATTCCATCCGGTAGTGAAGCCGCCGCCTGCCAGCTGCGCCGTTCCTTCCGTAAACCAGGAGGGATATTTCTCGCCATTACGGCCGCTCATGCCGTCTGTCAGGGTATATTGCATCACCGAGTGCATCAGTTCGTGGGCGATCGTAGATTTTAAAGCCTCTGCCCTGGGGCCGGTGCCTTCCGCGTCAGCGTTGGTAAAATCTGCGGAATCCACGCGGATACCCATACTGAAAGGCCTTCCACCGCCGTAACTATAGCGGAAAGAGGCATAGGCCAGGGTACGGTCTTTACCGTCTATATATGACACATCCAGCGACATCTTGATCGTATCGCTGCCAATATTGTTTTTCAGGGGAGCAAAGGTTTTCATGATCTGTTCGACTGCATTGGGTACCAGTTTGTTAGCGATGGTATCTGCCAGAACATTGCCGCTGGAGACCGCATCGACACCTGCACGGCCGGCACCGTTTACACCGGGACCTGCGGCAGCGCCATTGATCATCAACGAACCGTCTTTCAGGTTATAGATGATGTCGTAGGACTTGGTCTCCGCGAATCCTTCGGATAAAGGAGAACGTCCATTTTCAGGGAAAAGACTGATCTCGTTGAAAGTGGTGTTTTTGGCAGTCCTGTCAATTTCGGCCTTGAGCTGCTGGATTTCCATGTCGATCATGGCACGGTCCACATCCTGCAGCGTGCCGGTGGCAGCTTTTACAGCCAACTCATTGGCGCGGTGCAGCATGTCATGCACTTCGTTCAGTGCACCTTCTCCAATTTGAACCATGGAAATACCGTCTTGCGCGTTTAAAGAGGCCTGGGTAAGGCCCCGTATCTGTCTACGCATTTTTTCAGAAATAGAAAGACCGGCCGCATCATCAGCTGCTCTGTTGATGCGGTAACCGGAAGATAATCGTTCTGTATTTTTGGCGGTTTTCTTGGTCGTAAGACCAAGTTGTCGGTTGGCGTTCAATGCCAACATATTTGTTTTTACTGAAAGCATCCTGCCCTCCGATATCCTGCCTCCATGCAGTCATCTGGTGATAAGACCAGCCTGTTTGGCATTGAAACGTCACATAATCAGCCAATTTATATTTCAAAACAAATAGAAAATATAATTTCAGATTATATATCGGCAGAATGTCACAAAAGTCTTAGCTGTAAAAAAGAAAAAAGCTGATTTTTACTCCCCCT
>CAYUKT010000088.1:0-8640 GCA_964445285.1 uncultured Bacteroides sp.
CTGCCTTAGCTTCAGGAACTTCTACTCTATTAGTCTTGTTGCTTGCCATTTCTTTTCACCTCCGAAATACATTTGAATGTTTACCATTCTTTATCTATATTGAGATAAGCGCTCGCTCCCTTACGCTTATCTCAGTGACTTACGTCTCTGTGACGCGCATTGGTTTGTTCGCTTATCTTGATGTTAGTATGTTCGGATGGTGAGAAAATATTATGGTAAGTTTTGCTATATTTCATGCAATTTTTCAGATAACGCTAATTAAAATAAATTTCAAAAACCAACCTGCGGTGCCAGGTTTATTTCCTGTGGATATTATCTCTTATACACCACCGTATCCGCCATCTTATCCGCTGCATCTTTGTCCTGTAACTTTTCCAGGATCGCAAGGCCAAAGGCAATGGCAGCGCCCATGCCCCGTCCCGTGATGATATTGCCGTCCGTAACTGCCGGATCCTTTGACACTTCCGCGCCCTCTAAATGGCTCTCCATAGACGGATAGGAACAAGCCTTCTTTCCCTTTAAGTGTCCACGATGCCCTAAAATGCTGGGCGCCGCGCAGATTGCCGCCACGACTTTCCCCTCTGCCGCAAACCTATCCACCTGTGCCATCAGTGCCTCGCAGGCTTCCAGATTCTTCGTCCCCGGCATACCGCCCGGAAGCACCAGCACATCCACGCTGTCAAAATCCACTTCGGAAAGTGTCTTATCCATCCCTACCTCAATGCTGTGAGAACCTGTGACGGTCTTTTCTTCTGTGATGGAGACCATCTCCACTGTTTCCCCTGCCCTGCGCAGGATATCCACCACCGTCAGCGCTTCAATCTCCTCATATCCTGTGCCAAAAAAAACTGCGATATTGCTCATTTTTTCCCTCCTGTCTGCCGTTTGTTATCTTAATATAGTAAAAAGAACATAAATAGCCTTTGTCCTATTATACCCTCAACTGCGCGAACCTTCCAACCTTTCCTTACGCCGATTGAATATTCTTCTTGGCAGTGCTAGCGGCTTCTCCCCGCCGCATGACCGCGATCCCGACTCCATCTGCCAATGCCCAGCCGATTGGGATCGCCCACCAGATTCCCAAAACACCGATCACCGGTACTGCCGCCAGTATGTATGCCAATGCCACCCTTGTCCCCAAGGAAATGATCGTCAGCGCCAGCGAAACACCAGGCCGGTTAATGCCCCGGAAATATCCGTAAAGCAGGAACAAAATCCCAATGCCCACATAGAATGCACCTTCAATCCGCAGATACTGCATTCCGATCTCTATGATCTGCGTATCCTGCGCTTTTACAAAAATCATCATCAGATACCGTGCAAACACAAAGACAAGCACCGACACCACACCGCAGAACACCGCGGAAACTCCCAGCGCCTTTCTGGTTCCCGCTTTCACTCTCTCCGTTTTCCCGGCGCCGTGGTTCTGGGAGATAAAGATGGAATAGGCGTTGCCAAACTCCTGGGCCGGCATATAGGCAAAGGTATCAATCTTTACCGTGGCAGCAAAGGCCGCCATCACCGCCGGGCCAAAGCTGTTTACCAGACTCTGCACCATCAGGATCCCGAAATTCATGACCGACTGCTGCATACAGGTCATGCCGGAATATCTGCAGATCTCCGCTGCCGGCTTTTCTCCCCGCACAAAGTCCCGCAGGGAAAAACAAAAAAACGGCTCCTTGCACCAGATATAAACACCAAGTCCCACGCCCGACACTGCTTGGGCGATCACCGTTGCCAGGGCTGCGCCCTGCAGTCCCCAGCCAAGCTGCAGCACAAAAAACAGATCCAGACCAATATTTAAGACCGATGCCACACCCAGAAAGCAAAGCGGCACCACCGAATTGCCCAGCGCCCGCAATAAAAATGCGAAATAATTATAGAGAAAAATAAACACGATCCCGGTAAAGATGATGACCAGATACTCCTCTGTCATCTGCACAAGTTTCCCCGGTGTGCGAAGCAGCCACAGGATCGGTCCCCGGAAGCACTGCACAACTACGCTGACTGCCACAGCTAACAGCCCGATCAGTACAAAAGAAGTCTGGGCGCAGGATTTCACCTTCTGCCGGTCCCCTTTTCCTATATAATAAGAAAAAACAGCGCCGCTTCCCATACAAAGTCCGATCAGCAGAGAATTTAAAAACGTCATCAGCGTGTAGGATGAACCCACCGCCGCCAGCGCATCTGCTCCCACATATCTGCCTACCACCCAGGTATCCACTATATTATAACACTGCTGGAGCAGGTTTCCCAGAATCATCGGTCCCGCAAACGCAAGCAGGGAACTGGTTACATTGCCTTTTGTCAGATCATGGTTCATAACTATGGTTTCCTTCATAAGATATCTGTTCTCTTATTATAACCTCAATCATGCTATCCTTCCATATCTTTTATCTATTTTGCAAATACGGCACTGATACTTTGTTACTTTGCCGCCTTTCGTATCCATACCGATACGCCTGCACATATCACATAAATATGTCATTGTTTTTTTTATATTTTATCCCTATAATAAAAGAACCTATAATCTCACGAAAAAGGAGCCCTTTATGGAAATCGAACGCAAATTCACCATCACCAGCCTTCCCGAAAACCTGTCCGCCTACCCCTGCCGCATCATCGAACAGGCCTATCTCAATACTGACCCGGTTGTCAGGATCCGCCGACAGGATGATACCTACTATCTGACCTATAAAGGCAGGGGACTGCTCGCCAGGGAAGAGTACAATCTCCCTTTAAATGAGGCATCTTACTATCATCTGCGGGAAAAGGCAGACGGTAATATCATCTCTAAAAAACGCTATGTCATACCGATCGATCATCCGCAGTTTGATGCGACATATCTGTCATCCGGAAAGGATTCTATTGACCAGCTTAGTCTGTTAGTGGAATTGGATATCTTTGAGGCTCCCTTCGCTCCACTGGTCATCGCCGAGGTAGAGTTTCCTGACAAAGAAACAGCGGAAGCGTTTCTCCCTCTTGACTGGTTTAGTCAAGACGTCACAAACGATCCCGCCTATCATAATTCTAACCTGAGCCGCCAGAAATTTTAAGATATTCATCATCAGCTACTGTCCGGACTGCTCCCTGTATGCCCCGGTAGACTCCCGTACCACCAGCTTGGCCGGTAAAACAATCTGCTGGTGTTCCTTGCTCTGTGCAATCACGTCCAGCAGAAGATGGATGGTCTTTCTGGCAATCTCCTCCGCCGGCTGCCTGATGGTAGTCAGTTTCGGATTATAGTACTCTCCCAGTTCTATGCCGTCATATCCGGCCACGGAAATATCTTCCGGAATCCTCTTGCCTGCTTCCCATACTGCCCGGCAGGCACCGATGGCCAGGGAATCTGACACTGCATAGATAGCCGTCACCTTTTCCCCTGACTGCAGGAGTTTCTTGGCTGTCAGATAACCGTTCTCCATGGAATAATGGTCAATTTCTTCCTGTACGTAACAGATCAGCTGCTCCGGTACTTTCAGCCCACGCTTCGCGTAGGCCTCCCTGTAGCCTTCCATGCGCAGCCGCCCGATGGGACGCTCCGTCCGCTCTGTGATCAGGGCAATCTGCCTGTGCCCGAGCCCCAGCAGATATTCTGTCATCTTCTCACTTTCCAGCCGGTCATCCACAGCAATATTGGAAAACTCCACCTTGCCGGCCCGGTCCAGGACATTGACGCCAATCATGCTGAAAACAAAAGGAACATTCAATTTCCCGAGTTTTTCCTCGGAGTGTTCAAACAGACCACCCAAAAACACAATGCCCCGCAGGCGTTTCTCCTTTTCCAGTTCCAGCGCCACATCCACCTCGTCCTCCTGCATCTCCACATGCCGAAGCACCAGCGCATATCTGTTCCGCTGCGTTTCCTCCTCGATGATCCGGATCATATTGCTAAAGAGTGGATTGGTGATACCTTTCACCAGCACGGCAATGCACTTGGCATCTGTCCTTTTCAGGTTCCTGGCACTATTGTTGGGAATAAAGCCCATCTCCTCGATCACCTGAAGAATCTTTTTCCTGGTTTCCGGGTTGATATCCGGATGATTGTTCAGGGCCCTGGAAACGGTACTGATCCCCACACCGCACTGTTTTGCTATATCCTTAATCGTAATCTCAGCCATCCAAACACCCGATTTCCCTGCTTATTTCTGCACTCTTCCATAAAGTTTCGTCATGCCATAAATCTTTTCTGCCAGTTCCTCTGTAAACTGCCCCGGCAGCATCCGCCACTTCCAGTTGATCCCCAGTGTGGAGGGCATGTTAGTCCTGGCCTCGGTGCCAAGTCCCAGATAATCCTGCATGGGAATCACGCAGGTATCGGACACACTCGCCAGTGCCGCACGGATAAACACCCACGGCACATCCTTCCGGGAACGGATATCCAGATATTTTCTGGCAAAAGCCTTGTCTTTTCGCGGCAGCTTATCATACCAGCCAAGGGTAGTGTCGTTGTCATGTGTTCCGGTATAGGCGATGCTGTTAGCCACATAGTTGTGAGGCAGGTAATCGCTCTCTTCCCTGGAGTCAAAGGCAAACTGCAGAATCTTCATTCCCGGATAGCCGGTCTTTTTCACCAGTTTAATGACCGAATCAGTCAAAAATCCCAAATCCTCAGCAATAACGGCCTTTCTGCCCAGCTGAGCCTTCATGGTCTTAAAGATCTCATACCCCGGCCCTTTCTCCCAATGTCCGAACTCCGCCGTGGGATCACCGTAGGGAATGGAATAATACTCGTCAAACCCACGGAAATGATCGATGCGCACCACGTCATAGAGCCGGTAGCAATAATCAATGCGTTTCATCCACCACGCATAATCCGTCTTCCGATGGTACTCCCAACGATACAAGGGATTGCCCCACAACTGTCCGGTAGCCGAGAAAGCATCCGGCGGACAGCCCGCCACCGCGGTGGGCGTCAGCGTCTCATCCAGCTGAAACAGTTCCGGGTTCGCCCAAGTGTCCGAACTGTCGAAAGCCACATAAATGGGAATGTCCCCTATGATCTGAATCTTCCTGTCATTCGCATACTGTTTCAGCGCAAGCCACTGGCTGGCAAACAGGTACTGCTGGAACTGATAAAAAGCAATCTCCTCTGCAAATTTCTCAGTATACTTCTTCATCGCGGCCGGCTTACGGAGTTTGATATCCTCGTCCCACTCACTCCAGCTTTTGCCGCCGAAGAAATTTTTCACCGCCATATAGAGCGCATAATCCTTGAGCCAGTAGGCGTTATCCTCCACAAACTTCTGATAGGCTGCATCCTCCTCAATATGACTGTTTCGATAGGCTGTCTTAAGCGCCTTAAATCTGGACAGATAAATCTTCTCATAGTCCACATAGTCCGCATCATCGCCAAAGTCATACTGATCACATTCTGCCCTTGTCAGATAACCAGCCTCGATCAACGCTTCCAGGTCAATATAGTAAGGATTGCCCGCAAAAGTTGAAAAAGACTGATAGGGAGAATCCCCATAGCCCGTGGGCCCCAGCGGCAGGATCTGCCAGTAGGACTGCCCTGCTTTTTCTAATAGATCAATAAACGTATACGCCTCCCTGGAAAAGGCGCCGATTCCGTACCTGGACGGGATACTGGATACAGGCAATAACACACCGCTTTTTCTCATAACACCAACAAATCCTTTCCTTCATTATTATTAAAAGCATATTTGCTTCGCAAGATTAACAAATCGAGCTACGCTCGATTGGGACAACGTTCCTATAAATTAAAATGCCGGTTCCGGCAATGTTACCGGTAACGTTTCCAATCTTATGGAATCAGCATAACACCCTCCTGTCCTTTTGACAAGAGGGTGTTCTTAGAATACTTTTATTTTTGCTGTTTTACATAGAATTTAAACATTGTTTTTGTGCAAAAATTCCACAAACTCTGTTTCAGGAAGGGGTTTGGAAAAATAGTAGCCCTGAATGTAATCAATACCCAGACTCTCCATTTTACGGTACTGTTCCTCATTCTCAATGCCTTCCGACACGATCTTAAGCTGCATCCCCTGGATCATCTGCATGGCCGCATGCATCACATACCGCGCCTTCTCATCCCGGAAGAAAGCCTGGCTCATCTCCCTGTCAAATTTCACGATATCTACCGGCATGTCCACGATATAGTTGAGATTGGACTGCCCAGTCCCAAAATCATCCAGGGAAAACCTTACCCCAAACTCCTGCAGCGTGTGCATATTTCCCAGCAGGGTCTTTTTGGCAGACATGGAGCCGGACTCCGTAATCTCCAGATTGATGTACTCCGGACGAATCTGGTACTTTTCCATAATACTGATATAATCTTCCGCAAGCTTCTCATAACTGCACTGCACCACAGACAGATTCACTTCTATATAATGCAGCCCGCATTCTTCCAGGTGCTGCCTCGTAAAAAAGCGGCATACCTTATCAAATACGATTTCCCCCAGCTGCAATATCTTCCCGTTTCTTTCCGCCACAGGGATAAAGGCTGCCGGCGGCACCAGCCTGCCCTCCGTGTCACGCATCCGCACCAGGGCCTCCGCGCTCACGAATCTGTGATGCTTCGTGGAATAGATGGGCTGATAAAAAACCTCAATCCGTTCTTCCTTCATGGCCTGTTCCAGCATCAGTTCCATGGCCTTTTCCTGCTGCATCTGCACCACAAATTCCTTGTCCGTCCGGCGGAAATTAGATATCGTATGCTCCTGATTCTTCCATCTTGCATACTGCATGAGATGGATCATCTCCTGATAGTCGTTCACCAGAAGGGAACTGGGCATATAAATATATTCCACCTGCGCCATGGCGCCGATCTCTTTTCTCCCGCCTTCAATAAAAACCTTGATCTGCTCAATGGTATCTTCCACATGGCTTAGATCGTCAAATACCATCCACACCTCGTCATCCGCCATCTTAAAGATCCTGGTGTCCGGGAAATTGGGCACTCTTCTGGCAAACTCCAGCATCACAGCCTGTTCCCTCTCCCCATCGTCCGCCTGACTGATCCCCAGATGAAAGCAGATCGACAGCACGGAAAATTCCCGTTCCATATTATAGAGTTTCCTGGCATAGAGGAAAAGTGCATCCTGATTAAACAGCCCGGTCAGACGATCCACCATATATTCCGGGTTCTCCTGCCGCAAGAAGATGATCAAAATACCCACCGCCCCGGCATATCCCACCAAAAGCAGTTCGTTATTCAGAAACTGTACCACCGCCGCCGCAAACCATATTCCCAGCCACATCAGCACCACTTGGGTTCTGCGCGGATTGGCCTGCCTGCGCTTTTTGATGGTCAGGATGAAATTGGCCACCAGAAAACTGCACGTGCCCAGATAAGTCATCAGCACACTGGGCCCTTCCGTATAGACAATTCTTCCATTTCTACTGATACTGATAGGCAGAAAGGCTATGATAACAATATACAGAATAGCAATGTCCAGTCCGCACATCGTCACCCAGACAAACTTTTTCTGCCGCTCATACACACCCGAACACTCATACAAAAGTCCAGCCAGCCCCACCAGCACCAAAGAAGCCAGATAAGTCTTACAGATCACCACTACGGCCGTCCTGGACTTATCCAGCAGATGGACGATCGCCCAGATGGACAGCATGTCAAAAAAGACACAGGCAAGAACCACCACCAGAAGACACTGGAAAATAATCTGCGTATTCAGCCGCAGACTCTTATATCTGACATAGAACAAGATCATAATGATAACCAATATGATACCGCACAGCTGGGCCTGAATATTCATTCAACCCTTCCTCCTCTTTCTATCATCGTCTTACCTGTACCTCGTCCGCCTGTCTTACCCGTATCTTGGCTGCCCTTCTTACCTGTACCTCGGTTCCAGCCGAACCTGTCACTTCCCTTTCCTGCCGGCGCAGATATAAGGTATCATCTCCCGCACCGAATGGAATATCAGGTGAGGCACCGTCTCAGAGGTCTCTACCTCTTTCATCGTTGCCTCCCCGCTTAAGACCAGCACACTTTTCAGGCCATGGTTCCTGCCCGCCGCAATATCTGTATACAGCCGGTCCCCCACCATGGCAATCTGCCTCCGCTCCACATTGACTCTAGTAGTCAAATATTCGATCATGTCCTCGTTCGGTTTACCGATCACCCTGTCAGGATACCGAAAAGCCGATGCATGGATAAAAGCGTGGATGGCGCCCGCATCCGGGATAAATCCATCCTCCGTGGGGCAGTTATAATCCGGATGTGTGGCAATATAAGGAAGACCGGCACGCACATGATCACAGACCCTGCACATTTTGGCATAATCAAGGCTTGTGTCGAAAGCTGTCACCACCACATCCGGATGTTCCTCTTCCAATAGTATCCCCGCCTGCATAAACTCTTCCTGCAGCAGCGGGTTGCCCAGAAGAAACACGCGGGCATCCGGGAAATGTCTTTTCAGATAATAAATCGTGGCCTGTCCGGAAGTGATGATCTTCTCCTCCCCGACCGCAAGTCCCATCCGTCCGAGTTTCTCCACATAGACCGCCGCATTTTTGGAAGAATTGTTGGTCAGGAACACATAGCTCCTGCCAGATTCCTCAATCCTGTCAAGGAACTCCCTGGCGCCGTCTATCCATCGATCCCCCAGATAAATGGTGCCGTCCATATCCAGCGCGAAACATTCCACCTGCGAC
>CAYUKT010000089.1:0-8605 GCA_964445285.1 uncultured Bacteroides sp.
TGGAGATATTGCCGCTGTAAGCCAGCTCACCATCTGCTGCGGGAGCTTCTGCTGCAGGCTCCTCTGCTGCCGGCTCTTCTGCTGCAGGCTCTTCTGTTGCTGCCGGTGCCTCTGCTGCCGGTGCCTCTGCTGCCGGTGTGTCACCGCCGCCGCAGCCAGCAAGAGTAACTACCATTGCTGTTGCCAGTAAAACACTTACCAGTTTCTTTTTCACTTTTTCAAATCCTCCTTTAAATATGATGAAAAATGAATATGTCACGAAAACTTTAAGCGATTTACTTAATCGTTTTCGTATTCTTATTGTATCCCCCTTTTACATATATGTCAATACTTTTTATTTTAAAACTCCAAAATCTTGTTTTTTTATTCAAAATTACTAAAACGCATGAAAAAAGCGGCGAAAATTTTCGCCGCCTCGTACTTAATTCTAGTTATTCTTACTAAATCATCGTAATTATTCCGCCTTCTCAGCCTCTTGTATCGGTTTTGCCGGCATCCTGTCATCGCTATAAAACGCCAGCTGATTCTTACCGCGTTTCTTCGCCTTATACAATCCCTGGTCAGCCGCTTTATAGAGTGTCTCAAAGTCAGCCCCCTCCTGCGGGAAGATTGCCACACCGATACTTGCCGTGGCCTTATATTTCACATATTCGCCTGCCTGAAAACTTTTAAAAAAATTCTCTACCTTTCTGGCTTCCTTCAGGATTGTCTCATCATCCGGAATCGCTTTCAGAAAAACCATGAACTCATCGCCGCCCACTCGTCCGATGATATCGCTTGCCCGGAAGATCGATCCGATCTGTATACCCAAAGATCTCAGAACCTCATCACCAAAAGCATGTCCCATGGTATCGTTTATCTTCTTAAAATTGTCAATATCAAATAAAAACATCATGGACTGGGATTGTGGATTCTGTGCCATATAATTCTTAATCTTGCGCTCTGTGGCCAGCTTATTGTTCAATCCCGTGAGCAGATCCGTATCAGCCTTATCCTCTAATTCCTTCTTCCTTTCATTGCTTCTTATCTTACCCACTATATTAATGACCATGACAATACACACGAAGGTAATGATCACTATGAACAGTGACGATATCATATCCTTGGCGCTCTTCCACTGGAAGTTAACCTGTCTCGCCACATAATCCTGGCTGACACCCAGCACCACTTCCCAGTGTTCAATTCCCAGAGGCGCATATACCAGCATATGCTGCTGCTTACCCATCTCGATTTCAGAAGTGCCCCTTGCACCGTTGCTCATACGATTTCGCAGTGTTTTCGCCGATTCGCTGTTATTTGGTTCAATCGCTTCCAGTAAATTGCCTGTCTGCAGACAGTTGCTGCTATCCGCCCCGCTGACACCCAGAATATATCCGTCATTGTCTAAAATCACCAGAAAAGAGGAAGAATCATAACCTGACTTGGCCAGCATTGTACTAAACAATTCCATCGGATAGTACATCAGCAAGTAACCCTGTAAATTATCTGTGGCAATATGTTCCACGATCACCATAGTCGGCTGTTCTTCTTCCGTATATACATACATGGATTCCGGCTGCTGTACCGCTTCAAAATAATCTGCCCCTGCAACGGACACTTCCGCGCCGTCCTGATTCCATCCATGTCCGCTCACATCACAGTAAACTACCTTGTATGCATCAGAACAATCTATAATGACATCCAGCAATTCCGCCACACGTTCCGGATTCTCAACGCCTTCCCGATCTAACATCTCCCGAATCGGACTTGCAACCTTCTTGATAACCTCAAGCCGGTGTATAAATTCATCCCCGAAAGATTCCGTGGAAGCAATCAGCGTTCTGGCCACCGCCTCTTCCGCCTCTTTACTTCTCTTCGTGGAGAAGTTGATCAGCATAGCTACAACGACTACCATCATAATCGTTGTCGGAACCAGCCATTGTAGTACAGTTGACCTGTTTTGACTATCCATCGATTTTCCCATTCCCCTCATCTACATTAATCGAAAAATCCAGGTCGGAAACATCTTCCCTCTCTGGTTCAAACTTCTTAAAAATACCACTGTACAACAGCGCCGCGCCATAAGCCGGAGCTGAAATGCCAAACATAATCACAAAGATCAGTGCGTACGATGAAAAATATGCAATCACAAGCGGCAGTGCATAAAGCACCACCATCAATATCGTCTTTGGCAGGTTGGCAAAGGCTAATATCATTGCATTCTTGAGCGTATTCTTCACCGTATTCTCAAATCTTGCCTGTAACGGGAATACATAAAGCGCCGTCATCAACAGTAAAATCGCTATCGCCACCACCGCAATCATCAACGGTTTGGGAAATTGGATGGAAGAGTACTGAAAAATCAGCCCGTCTCCAATATAGACGCCTATTATCAGAAGCATTATAAGCCATAAAACAGTCGCCTGTTTAAAGTTCGCTGCAAAAGATTTAAAAAATCCCCTGACCAAATATCCTTCTTCATCACGCACCATCTTGAGCAGCACATAGTGCATGGCCGTGTACGCGGCACCCACAGTTATGACCGGGATACAACAGATAATCATCAAAAAGTTTAAAATCAGCAGATCCGCTACACGGTTTAATATCCGCATAACAGGACTGTCCATATCTAAAAATTTACCCATAGCAGCCTCTTTTCCAAAGATACGACTTTATTATATTACAAAAAGCCACAAAAAAGCTATAAAAACAAGAAAATTAGTAAAATTTTAACATTTTAGATTTTATACTTTTTACAGACCTGCTGATACTGTAAGTTCAGCGTCTGATACATCTTAAGTATTCCCGCCGTCTCCTTTTTCACATGTTCCATGATTTCATCATAGGAATTGACAAACATCGTCACGATCTGCTGCTTCAGACGCTTTTTGGCGGCGTCCTCATTCAACAGACCAATCACCCGCTCCTTTGGCATGGCTTCGCGCCAGCTTCTCTTGCTGACAAGTGCGCTCACCACATCCACCATCTGCAGGATCCCCTGATGCAGACTAATCTGGCCATCTTTTAAGTGGTTCGGATAACCGCTGCCATCACCCCTCTCGTGGTGTGCCAATGCAACATCAAGCACCTCGGATTTCATCTTCTGGCCCAGTTGTTTCTCCGCCAGTTCTATATGGGTACGGACTACCTTAATTTCCTCTTTCTTGAATTTGCGAGGCGCACAAACAATCTCCTTAGGGATTGCCAGCATCCCGATATCATGAATCAGCGTTGCATAATACAGTATCTCCCGCTCCTGCTCCGGCAGAAACATCATCTGGCATATCTCATCACAGATACAAATCGCCGTGATCGTATCAATCACCATGGCTTCCCTGTCAAATCCAAGACAGTACATCACCATCTCCAGAAACCGCTTCTTATCCTCATTGGAGAAAATCATATAATCCACGATCTCATCCAACTCTTGCTTGAATTCCCCGCTCTTGATCTTATCCAGGATACCATACTTGTCATCGCATTGATAGAAACGGTCCAATCCCGCTGCAGAAAGCTTTGTCCCCGCCTGTTTCTGAAACATACGCGGATTAAACTGTGTACCCATAGTCTGGGAATAAATATCTATCTTCTCGGCAATATTGACATAAGCCGCCACCTCTTTGTACTCGTATTCCGAGTCTTTCAGCTTATCATAATCCCTGTGATGATACATGATTATTTTAGCAAGTTCCGGTAACGGGGACAAATATTTAAAAAACAAATACCCATAGATCGAATGTGCCATATTGTCCCTTGTCTCATACTGCAGCATATCGCTGATACGGGCTTTTTCCGTCTTGTAAGCACCAATATCATGCATGGTGGCTACCATGACGATATCCGCCAGCTCAAACTCTTCGTATTTTCCCTCTTCCTGCAGCATCTTATAAACTATGTACGCCACTCTGGAACCGTGTTCCATCAGTACCGGATTGATCAGTTTCATGATATCCCGCATCAGCAGGAAAATGTCTTTGCTCCTAATATACTCCATACATTTCTCCCGTCATTACAATACAAACTCCATTGGCGTGTAAGTGATCCCATCCCTCTGCTCCTGTGGGCGCAGGTCCCTGAATCCAAGCTTGTGGTAAAATCCCTCTCCATAAGGAGACGAGTTCACGGTCACGCGGCTGACCTGCACTTCCGACAGCAGATAATTGGCCAGATACTGTATCAGGCTGCGGCCGATCCCCCGTCTATGATATTTCTCATCCACAAATAAAAGTGAAATATGTGCATTATCCCGCAGGGTGATCATACCAACGATCTTCTTCCCGTCCAGTGCGACAAACATCTGGTATGCCCCCATGACGAACATCCGGTGCAGCGTTTCGTCCGTAATAAAATTCTCAAAATTTTGCACCCCTTCCGGGGTATAAACATCCGCCTCAAACTTTAAAAAAGTTCTCCAGGCCAGCGCCATAGCCTCTTCCCATTCGTCCCGATATGCACTTCTGATCTGATATGACATTTCCAAAACTACCTGCGGCTCCTTTGTAATCTGATATCATTCTACCGTATTTACCATGAAATTACAACCTTCCGCCAGAATATCCACCTGTATGCAGATATATGGTTCCGAAGCCTATTTGGCCGCTTCGGAACCCACTTTATTCACTAGCGGAAGCCCGTTTTCCAACGCGTAAGCATTCTCCAATGTCTCTTTGGCAATGGCCTGCATGGCTTCCTTAGTAAAGAACCCCATATGGGAAGTGATCAGCACATTGGGAAAAGTCATCAATCTTGCCAGGTTTTCATCCCGCATGATCTCATTAGACTTATCCTCATAGAAGATTCCCTCTTCCTCCTCATACACATCCAGGCCCACACCGCCAAACTTACCGGCCACCAAGCCATCAATCAATGCATCCGTATCAATCAGCGCCCCACGGGAAGTGTTGACCAGATAGACCCCGTCCTTCATTCTTTCGATGGTACTGCGATTCACAATATGCTTGGTCTCGGAAGTCAACGGACAGTGCAAAGATATCACATCTGATTTCGCCATGATCTCTTCCAGGGATACGTATTCCACGTCCAGCTTGGGATTGGGATACGGATCATAGGCCAGCACCTGCATACCAAATCCGTTACAGATGCGGATCATCGCCTGACCAATCTTACCGGTACCCACGATGCCTGCCACCTTATGATACAGATCCACCCCCATAAGCCCGTTAAGACTCATATTGAAATCCCTGGTCCTGTTATAGGCTTTATGCGTATAGCGGTTGACCGTCAGCAACATTCCCATGGCAAATTCCGCCACTGCCTCGGGAGAGTAACTGGGCACACGAAGGATCAGCACCTTGTCCTCCGCCGCCTTCACATCCACATGATTAAAACCGGCGCTTCTTAACAGGATCGCCTTTACATGCATATCGTAAAGCGACTGTATCATCCGGGAATTTACATAGTCGTTTACAAAGATACACACTGCATCAAACCCCTGCGCCAGGGAAATGGTCTCCTCCTGAAACGGCACCTCATAAAACCGGATATCAAAGCCATACTCCTTGCCCATGGGCTCAAACCAAATCTTATCATAGGGTTTCGTACTAAAAAATGCTATTTTCATCGTCCGCCTCCATCTTCCTAATACTCTCTTTATCCTAATACTTTCTCTTCTATTGTTTGCATTGTTTGTCTTTGCAATCTGTCTTCACAACCATATTGGTTCAAATGAAGCACAACTTAAGTATAGTATAAGCAGAAATCCCTAAAACATTCCCCCAAAAATAACTTGCTTCACAGTAAACAAAAAGCCTCGCCGGACATCTTTATGTTAATAAAAACCGCCATACTTTGCCAGTATATGCGGTCTTCATCAACCTAAAAAGGATTCAAGTCATTAAAAAAATCCGTGACGCTCTGCTTCAGGCTTTCCCAGAAATTATCGGCAGCACCTTCCACCGCGCTCTCCACGGCATCATTGATAGCCTCATTTGCCTGCTCCACCACTTCTTCCCCGTATTCTTCGTAAAGCTCCTGGGCATGATCCGCAAACTCCTCCGCCTCGGCCTCCAATGTCTCCACAGTCACTTCCTTACCCTGCCCGGGGGCAATGACCGCCACATACACTGCACCTATGATTGCCGCCACACATAATAACCCAAATAATTTCTTCATGTTATGCTGTTCCTCATTCCTGGCATCCATACAACGATTCCATCATGTAACCCTCTGCAGAATCCAACGGTAGATATCCCCGTACACATCCTCCCTGTCAGTCTCATTTAATATTTCATGCCTGTCACCCGGATAGAGCTTCATCTGCACATGCTCCATGCCCAGCCTCCGGAAAGACTCATACACATCCTTCACCGCCTGGCCATAATCACCCACCGGATCTTCCTCCCCTGCCACAAAAAATACCGGCAGCTGCCTGGGCATCTTATTTAGCTTTCTACTGTCATTCAGATTCCAGATCAGCTTCATCAAAGTCTGGAACCCATTGGCCGTGAAGACAAAACCGCACAGCGGATCCTCTATATAACGCTCCACGCTCTCCGCATTGGCGCAGAGCCAGTCGTTTGGTGTCTTCGGCGAATCTATTCTCTTATTAAAACTGCCAAAGGCAAGCCTGTCAATCAGCTTACTCACATGTTTAGGCCCGCAGAACAGCGTCTGTATCGCCGCCAATATCCTCACAACAGCAAGCCGCGGTCTGGGCTGCATGCCGGTCCCCATGATAATAGCACCGTCAATACCGCTCCCATATCGGATCAGATAGTTTCTCGCAATAAAAGAACCCATGCTGTGTCCCAGAATCAGATAGGGAACGCCATGATACTGTTCCTGTATCATCTTTTTCAGCCGATGCTCATCCCGCACAAGCACGGTAGCCGCATCTTCTTTACAAAAATATCCGAAAGGCTCTCCCGGATTCACGGACTTCCCATGCCCCAAGTGGTCATCTCCCACCACAAGAATCCCCTTGCCAGCCAGATACTGTGCGAACTCGTCATAACGATCCACATATTCGGACATGCCATGTATGATCTGCAGGATGCAGACCGGCCTGTCAATTTCCGGAATCCAGCGGATTGCATGAATCCTGTGTTCCCCATCCCTGGAACTGAAGTAAAACTCCTCTTTTTGTATCACTCCAAAGTCCTCTCTTACTCCCAATGTCCCGTCTAATTACCACGCTGCCTGTCGCAAAACCTTCTAACAGATCTCCGAACCGGCCGGCAGATCCTTCTGCGGCACCATCACCGCCAGATTGCCCTCCTCATCCGCCGCGCTCAAGATCATGCCTTCCGACATCATGCCGGCAATCTCCCTAGGCTGTAAGTTTACTAACACCATAACTCTCTTGCCAACCAGCTCCTCTGGCTTATAATACTGCTTGATACCAGAAAGGATCTGTCTGGTCCGGGAGCCAATCTGCACCTTAAACTTCAACAGCTTCTTGGACTTGGGCACTTCCTCACATTCCAGTACGAGTCCCACCTGGAACTGACATTTATCAAAATCATCATAGGTGATCATATCCTTTGGCTCTAATTCCACCACTTTTTCATCCATGCCGGCATCCTTATCTTCTCCGCCTGCAACCGCTTTCCGCTCTGCAAACATAGCTTCCACCTTCTCCATCACTTCCTTGATATCCTGACGGGCAAAGAGAATCTCCGGCTTCTCCACCACTTTGCCGCTTGAGGGATACAGCGTGGACGCCCTGTCGGCATCCTGCCCCTCCGCGCACTGTTCCAATACCTCAAAATCAACCAATGGCGCCTGAATCTGCTCAGCAATCTTCTGCGCAGTCTCCGGCATATACGGCTCCAACAGGGACGCCCCTACCAGGATACCGTTAAGCAGATTATACAGGACTGTGGCCAGTCTGTCTTTCTTCGCCTCATCCTTAGCCAGTACCCACGGCATTGTCTCATCAATATATTTATTGCAGCGCTTAAACAGTACAAAGATCTCTGTGATTGCATCCGCCACCCGCAGTTCGTCCATCTTCTTAGACACCCTCGCGTAAGTGTCTGCCAGCACCCGGAACAGATCGGCGTCCACATCTTCCGTACCCGCGTCCACGCCCACCTTTTTATTCTCCACGACACCGCCAAAATACTTATTGCTCATGGATACGGTCCTGTTGACCAGGTTGCCCAGCGTATTCGCTAAATCGGAGTTCATGCGCTCCACCATCAAATCCCAAGTGATCACCCCATCATTTTCAAAAGGCATCTCATGCAGTACGAAATAACGCACCGCATCCACCCAAAAGAAATGAAAAAGATCATCCGCATAGATCACATTTCCCTTGGACTTACTCATTTTACCGTCTCCCTGCAAGAGCCAGGGATGTCCAAACACCTGCTTTGGAAGCGGTTCTCCCAAAGCCATCAGGAAAATAGGCCAGTAAATCGTGTGGAAACGGATAATATCCTTACCAATCAGATGCAGATCTGCCGGCCATAACTTCCGATACTGCTCACTGCTTACGCCGTCCGCTTCATAACCGATGCCCGTGATATAGTTGGTCAACGCATCCAGCCACACATAGACCACATGCTTGTTATCGAAATCCACCGGAACGCCCCATTTAAAAGAAGTACGGGAAACACACAGATCCTGTAAACCCGGCAGAAGGAAATTGTTCATCATCTCA
>CAYUKT010000090.1:0-1760 GCA_964445285.1 uncultured Bacteroides sp.
CTTGCCCGCACAACTCCTCCATATAATCCCGCCACTGCGCAAAGATCGTCTCCGCATTGGCCCGGTCTGCGATTTTCCTTGCCTCCATCCCCAGTCTCTGCGCAAGCTCCGGCTCCTCGATCAGCCGGTTGATCCCCGCCACCAGCGCTTCCTCATCTTTAATGGGAATCAACAATCCATCCACTCCGTCCGTCATGATCGTCCGCGGCCCGCCGCAGGGACAGTCCGTGGCTACGATCGGAAGCCCCAAGGCCATGGCCTCCATCAGCGCGTTGGGCAGCCCTTCCCAATCCGATGTAAAGGCAAAAAGCGCCGCATCCACCAAATCCTTTTCCAGGCTGTCGCTGGCTCCCATCAGATGAATATAGTCCTGCGCACCCAGTTCTTCTATCAGTTTCTCCAGAATTTCTTTCGTACCGTCAAAAGAATCACCACCATAAATCTTTAAATCGTATGCGGGATGTTTTTCATGTACTTTCGCAAAAGCCCGAAGCAGCATGGGCTGGTTCTTAAAGTCTACCAGCCGGCCCGACTGTACCACCGTCCTGCTCCGCTTTTCAGGTACCGGCACACCGATATACTTCGGATTTAACGGATTTAAGATAATCCGGGAATTTTGCTGCAACCTGGGCGCAAAAAACTCCCGCGCACCCTGGGTCTGAAACACACAGCCGTCCACCCTTGGAAACAAAAGCGGTATCTGTATCTTATCCGACCACTCTTCATAATGCCCTGCCGGATCTGTGCGAATGGAAATAAGCACCGGCACCTTGACAAAAAAAGCCGCCATCAGCCCCCTGTATATCGCCCTTCTGGCAAAGGGTACCAGAATATCCGGCCGCTCCTTTTTCAGAAGCCGCCGCAGATATTTTACCCTGAGCAGGAACTGTACGATTCGGTTCTTATGTTCGTCCTCTTTGGTAAGGCCTACATGTACCCGGCGCACCCGCTCGTCCGTCTGAAATTCATTTTCACCATACCACTCCGTGGCAATGATGACCTCATATCCATTGGCCGCGAACTGGTTAGCCAGATTGGTGACCACCCGCTCCGCGCCGCCCTGCTCCAGACAATTTAGATGAAATATAATTTTATGCATGGCATCCTCATTTCAATCATTCCTCTGCTTTTTCAATGATTTCAATATTACAGACATCCTCTAACTGTGCCGGATAAGTCTCCAGGATTCCTCCTTCGTATGTAATCTCTACAATATCCCCGGCTTTCGCCTCATGGGCAATGTCATACGCCACAGCAGCAGGCAGGTCATTGAACAAAGAAATCTCAATCCGGTCAGCACTGTCAAGTTCCCGGCTTCCTTCCACCGGTTCCACCAAACACCACTCCTCTTTGGCACTGACTTCAAGGATGACCGCCTGAAACGAAGTTCCTCTGCCGCCGCACGCTGCCATAAAAAAGGTGCAGAAGACTAATAAAAAGATTGCGCTGTGTTTTTTCATCATATCCTCCTTTCGCCATCAGAAACTCTGGTACATAAACGCCGCCGTATCATATCCGCCGCCGTAGATTCCCGTGATCAGCACCACCAACAGAATCCCATAATAGCAGCACCATCTCACCGGCATCGGCCAGCCTGCCAGACAGGCCCGCACATCTTTGCCCTGCTCTTCCCACACGGACACCATAAGCCACACAAACAGCGCCGCAAACAAAAGCAAGAATCCATACTTGCTGATACCATAGGAAGTGATCGTCTGTGAGAACAGCGCCCGCACATGCAGCCTGGTAAGAAAGGCCCG
>CAYUKT010000090.1:1860-8566 GCA_964445285.1 uncultured Bacteroides sp.
ACAGTCCATTTTTTCTTGGCCGCCTTCGTAATCTTACGCCCTATCCCCGACATGACAAAGGAAAACATCACATAATCCTTAAACCAGGCGCCCAGGGTAATATGCCATCTGCGCCAAAATTCCGCCACAGACTTAGAAAAATACGGCCTTTTGAAATTTTCCGGCAGAAAGATATCGAAAGTCTCGCTGACACCCATCGCCATATCCATATAGCCGGAAAAATCCGCATACAGCTGTAACATATAAAGCACCACCGCCACCGCGAAGATGCTTCCCGGCACTTCGGCAGCCTCACTTGTAAACACATTGTCCACAAACAGCCCGATCCTGTCCGCGATCACCAGTTTCTTAAAAGCGCCCCAGACAAACCGCTGGATGCCCCGCAGCATTCTATCATAATCAAAGATATGTTCTCTCTCAAATTCCTCTTTTAATTTGGCAAAACGGTTAAAAGGTCCCTGGGTCACCGCCGGAAAATAAGACAGAAACAACAGCACCTTCCAGGGATCCTGCTCCGCCTCGCACTGTTCCCTGCCCACATCCACCACATAGCCGATGGCTGTCAGTGTGTAGAAAGAAATGCCAAGCGGCATGATCACTTTTTCAAAAAATCCTGTGGGAACACCCCAATCCTTTAAGAAAGGCAGGGTCACGACCGTGTATTTATAGAAGACTAACAGTCCCAGATTCAACGCAAAATAAAGGATTTGAATCCGTTTTCTCTGTTTCTCAAATCCATGCTTTACTGACTTTTTACTTTCTTTATCCGTACAGTCCGCAAGGGCCTTACGCTGTGAGACAAGACTTTTTTGCAGGCAGATGCCGCAGGCATAGGTGGTGACACCGGTAATGAGCAGGCTGAATGGAACCCCCTGCAGCCCGATCACATAAAACACGATCCCTGCTGCCAGAAGGATCTGCCATTTCCGCCTCTGCGGCACCAGATAATAGAGGGCGAAGGTGATCACCCACAACAACACAAAAGTGTAGGATAATAACTGCATTTATTCCTCCAGCAGACGCTCGACAAGCTCCATGATCGCCTCTTTATTCTTAAAGTTCTCCGCCACCACATACTTGGCATCAATCTCAATATCAAACTCTTCTTCCAATTCGCTCACGATATTGATGACCGTGAAGGAATCAATGATCCCGTCTTCCATCATACTGTCACCATCATATGTAAGCGCCTCCTCACAGTACTCTTCCAGAATCTCCAACACTTTTTCTTCCATAATAGTATGTCCTTTCTTTGTATATCTATATCCATTGCGTTTCAAAATCTTCAAGCTTCATTTTACCATACATTCCGCTTACCGCCTTCTTACCATCTTACAGGACACGATATTTTATCTTAAGCAGATCTCCTTCCCCCAAAGGCAGATATATCACGTTCTCCTCATCCTTTTTCTTTTCCGCTGCAATCTTTCGATACCTTACGACTTCCGCCCGCATGCCGTCCACCACAGTCTGCATATGGGGGAAGATATCGTTCTTTCCATAATCCACACTGCGAAGCAGGCGGTATATCGCTTCTGGTTCTTCACTTAGTTCAAAGAATCCGTCCCCCGGCACCTCCGTAGAGCGGTACATCCGCCGTCCCAAGATACGTCCCTGAGAGGTGGTCTGCGCGCATTCTTTCAGGACAGCCGCAAAGCACTCTTCAAATCCCTCGCAGGCCAGATCCATCAACCGCTCGGTCAGTTCATAGGCCTTATCCTCCGGGCCAATGGAACACCTTTTCTGAATGATGATATTTCCCTCGTCAATACCTGCCGTCACATAGTGCCAGGTAATACCGGTCTCCCGCTCCCCCTGGTATATGACCCAGCTGGGGGCATTCCTGCCCGGATAGTCCGGCAACAGGGCGTTGTGGAAGTTGATAATGGTGATATTCTCCTTCTCCACACAGGCCGCCGGAAAGAGAAAATTGTTGCTGGCGCTGACAATCAGCGTCTTCTCGGCAATACCGCACAAATACGCAGACAGTTCATGCTTATCCGGCATAGAGGCATAGGGGATATCCATTTCTTCACAGATTTTCCTGGTAATGCTCAAGGCATGTGGCTCATGTTCTATAAATTCCAGTTGATAGCCATATGCCCGCCTCTGTTCTTCTATGTATTTCAGTATATTTCCGGTCGCCTTACCATATCCGATCACTACCACACGGTCAAAACTTTCTCCCATATCAAAGAAGCTCCTTCAATTTCACCCTGTCGATCTTTCCATTGGCGTTGATGGGCATTTTCTCCAGCGTGATCAGCTTGTTGGGCAGCATGTAATCCGGTACCAGATGGGAAATCCTTTCATTGATATAAGTCTTTTCCAGCTCTCCCTCGATAAAGAGCACAATCTTCTGCCGCTTCTCATCATAGAGACAACAGCATAAGGATATCTCTTCCAGAGAGGAAACCGCTGTCTCGATCTCTCCCAGTTCAATCCTGTGACCCATATGCTTGATCTGGAAATCCTTGCGGGAAAGATAGATCAGCTCGCCGCGTTCATTATATTTTACAATATCGCCCGTCCTGTAGATCAGCTCAGGCACATATGGATTTAAGGGATTCTGCACAAAGGCTTCCCTGGTCTTTTCCGGATTATTGTAATAACCCATGGAGAGAGATGTCCCCCGGACACAGAGTTCCCCGGATTCCTCTCCGGATACTTTCTCATTTTTATCATTTAACACCAGAATGTCCGTATTGGGCATCGCATAGCCGATGGGGAGCGGTTCCTCATCTGCAAACTCACGGTCTACCACATAATAAGTGCAGGCATCCGTGATCTCCGTGGGCCCGTAAAGATTGGCATACTGCACATCCGGCAGGAATTTCCGCCACACATTCAGCTGCTTGTTAGGCATCACCTCGCCGCAGAACAGCACCCGTTTCAAGACAGCTGATAAATCCACATTCTTAAAGGCTTTCAGCTTCGCCACCACGATCAGAGCCGAAGGCACCCAGAAAATGGTATTGATCTTCTTATCTTTTAAATATTCCAGCAAAAGCACCGGCTGCGCAAACAGATTCTTCGGCACAATATAGGTAGTGGCACCAGTCTTGATGGTGCTGTAAATGTCCAGTATGGAATTGTCAAAATAAAAAGGCGCCTGATTGCCGAAGCTGTCTTTCTCCGTAATCTGAAAGGTCTCCGTCACCCAGTCCGTGTAATCTATCACGGAGCGATGGTTGATAGTCACGCCCTTGGGCACACCCGTGGAGCCGGAAGTAAACAGCACATACAGAAGGTCTGTGTCGATCCCTTTCCGTCTTGCCGCCTCAATCCTTTCCTCTCTCAGCCCATCTTCAGTCTGCCCGCAGGCCGCCAGCGCCTCTTCCAAAAGCAAAAACTCGCCCTGATAGGCATACTGTGCAAAGACTTCCCGAAGCGCTGCCGTGGTAATGACAATGGCCGGGTCCAGCACCTCGAGAATCTTATTTACCCGGCTCCCCGGCATATCCACATCGATGGGGGAATAAAAGTTACAGCTGTAAGCCACACCCATAAAGGAGACCAGCACATCGACACCCTTTTCCAGAAAGACGACCACTGGTCTTTTAAAGAATCCCCGCCCTATCAATTCATAAGCCACCGCCCTGGCCTGACTACGCAGCTGCCCGAAGGTGACCTGCTTGTTTTCATCTGCAAAAGCTGTCTTATCAGGCAGCCTGGCCGCTGTCTCATCGAGCCAGTAAGTAACGTTTGCTTTCATATTCTTCTCTCCTCACCGTGCCGGAATCACCGGATAGAAAGTATCCATCATTTTTTCCGTTTTCACGTGATAAATATCATATAAATCCGTCATCTCAAGGCCGCATCCCGCCGGATCATAGGAACCATAAAGGGCAATCTGCCGCTCATTCGCCAATTCCAGTACCCTCTCTTCCACTTCCATCGTGATCTGAAAAGCTTCCTCCGATTCTATGTAATTATACATCATGGGCGAATAGGGTGGCAAGTATAAAATAACCTCCACGCCCTGCTCCTGCAGCCAGGTAAGTAGCCGCTCAAACCGCTCCCAGTGGCCGTGATCAATCTCCTGATAATCCGTCATCCGGTAGACCACATGCTCTTCCATAGACTGCCTGGTCAGTTCCTCTACCATTGCTACATCGCCCTCCCGCAGTTCCCGCTGGTAGGCAATACTCCCATCATAATGTTTCAGGTACCGCTCCGTCTCCCAGTCATCCGTATAAGAGACCTGGAACCGCTTTCTCTCCGGAAGCAGGGTGATGTTATAACGGAAATAATCCAGGGAAAGCCATTTGCCCATATCTTTCCCGGTGTTTTTCTGCGGATGCAGATTTCCCTCATCAAATTTCTCATTCAGGATCACACCCATATAATTCACATACGGATAAAGGTCTTCCCATCTGTCATTGTCATGACTGGTGTTGAACAAAAAAGCATCCACACCGATCACCATAGTCTTTGGCAGTTTATCTTCCGACACCAGCACTCCCGACACTGCCAGCAGATCATAGACTGTGGACTCTGACAGCCCTGCATTATAAAAAGAATCCGTACCAAACATGGTATGGTCAAAATTCATCACCCGGCTGGAACCTGCCACAATCACTTCCCACGGCCCCTCCTGCTGTTTCACACAGGCCAGGAACAGATTGCGGTCATTAAAATCCGATTCTTCCAACCCTTCCACATTTCGCCCATACACTGCCATCTGCTCCCCAATCTGGTCATACGTGATACGCAGCATCGCATAAGAATCCACATACCAGTTTACCACAGCGATCAGGATGATGACCGGGAGGAGAAAAAGTATCGCTTTACACCATTTTTTCATCAGGATAACAACACTCCTTTCCGAACGTATAGCCAAACAACAGCGGAAATGCTGCAAACAGCCCGTAGGCATAGCGGAACTCATTGTATACCGGCGTGGCCAGAAGCAGGCTGAGAAGCATCATAATGTATGGCACATAGCACATGGCGTTTTTCCTCTGCCAGGCCAGATAGGCAAGACCAAACAACATCACCCAAGTATTGAGACCCAGGCTCCACACCTTATTATATAAGTCCTGGAATCCCATCAGGAATTTCCCCATGGCGAGACTGTTGTCATAGGTAAAGAGTTTCCTCTCATTGGTAATCCCAAAGGGATTATCCACCATAAAATATTCTCCATAGAGAAACTGATCATGCGGTATCCTGTATGCCCAGTACCCAGCGGTCTGCCGGACTTCTCCCTCCAGGTACAACATGGGATTCCTCAATCCCACCCGCAGCCACAGCTTAAAGTAATCCCACTTATGCTCAGCGATCACTTCCTGATTGCCCTCTTCCCGGATCAGGTTTTTGGTGACATCGAACAGGTAGGGATTATAGTATTCTTCCATCTTTTCCAGAGGCAGCACCTGCCCGATCATGGCAATCTCTTCTTCCGTCAAACTGCCGCCTCTCATATAGGCGCAGAGAAGATGCTGGGTGGGCATGGTCAATCCCTCGATCGTGTCTGCCTTCTCCACCTGCAGGCCCCTGAGGATCGGCCCCTGATAGAGAAGATAACAGATCAGGACTGCGGCGGCGCACAGAATGGTCCTGACGGGAACAGGCCTGCTTTTTCCGCCATCCCGCTTATACACGATATCTCCCACGCCGCAGCACCATTTACACAAAATCAGCACAAAAGCCGTACCTGCAAAAATCAAAATCCCGTTACTGCGCAAAAGGCAGACTGACATTCCTGTCATAAAATAGAGTATCCATTGCAGAGCGCTCTTTTCTTTCTCCAGATCAAATGTATGGCTCATCCAGGCAAAGAACGTCAATGCCGACACGAAAAAGGCATCCTTCCCCATGCAGATACTCAACATCCCGTGTACCGGAAGGCCGATATAAAAAGTAAGCGCCAGAACAAGCCACACCAGCCGTGTTCCCCGCTTATACAGTACATACAGGCAAAAAGCAAAAGTAAACGCCACAAGCGCCATCTGCCAAAACGTATAAAAGGCCACCGCTCCCGTATAGGTACCCGACAGCCGATAACCGATGGTGACAAAAAACTGCATGATCAACGTATGGAAAAAGGGATGGTGATTGGATCTGGCTTTCCACCCCAGAATCTGCTCCATCTGCCATATGGCGTCATTGTTGAACCAGGTAGGATAATACATCAGATAATATGGCAGATAACTGAGCAGGCATACCAGAAAAAATCCCAGCAAAACATACCACTTGCCGGAACGTTTATTCTGTGCCAACATCCACCGGCCTAAAACAGCCAGACGTGACTGTGGTTTTCCACACACTGCCGCGGCATGATCCGGCCGAAAAATATCCTTAAGGCGCCGCCACAAAATATTGATATGGGAAATCATAAAACATAAAAGGAACAAAATCCCATAGCTGATAAAGGCCCATACTAAAATTCTTCCTATATTCTGCGGATTGGAATACTCCGCCGACTTCTGCCAGTTTCCCAGAACGACAAATGCCGCATAACACAACGAAAAGGGAACCAGGACCAAAAACTGCCGCCCGGTGGGCAATGTTATTCTCTTTTTCTCCTGTGTATCCATCCTTTTCTCCATTCTGTGCTCTTGAACTTCTTCTTACACTAACCTTCATGATTCCGCTTTGCGGAATCTCCAATCCATGCGGAGAATGCCGCATTTTAGGCATTCTCCAGTGTGAGACTTAGTACTTCTTAACGAAGCAGCCTCTGCTGCTGAGTTCTAGAAGT
>CAYUKT010000091.1:0-8449 GCA_964445285.1 uncultured Bacteroides sp.
ATGCCTCCCTGTTATTCTTTCCCTATAGATAATATGCTTGTTAGATTTTACTCTCTTTTGGAGTGTTTTTCAAGCCTCACCGGATAATCATCATTTTTATTCTTCAAAATATAATACAGGGACGTACCCTCGCCCCTGCTCAATCTTACATCCGGCCATTTCATTTTTTCCATGGGCGCTTATTCCCCGTCCACCCCTTCTCTTTCCAATAATCCGCATCCGCCTCATTCCAGCCATGTATCTGCATCTGACGCATTACATGAAAAAAGAACTTTGTTTTGATAGATGGTCTCACATGGCCTTTCCTGTTTTGAATCTTTCGCGCCAGCCGTTCCATGTTTTTTTCTATCCGCCGCTTCTTCCTATCACTGACAACGTCCCAGGAGACCGCCATCACTGCGACTCCATAGCGATATATTTTACCTACACCCCAGAAAAAAGCACTGTCAGCCATATCCTTGTTAGTACTCTTCATACCTGCGCCAGCCGCCGTGGAAATACAGACTGCCTGCTTGGAAAACATCTTCTCTTCAGGACGATGTACCATCCACCGCCAGCCATAATGATCCAAAAACGCCTTCATGGGACCGGTCACATGATATACATAGACCGGACTTGCCAGTATGATCACATCGGCTTCATCCATTACCTGTGTGATAGGTGATAGTTTTGTATAATGTGGACACCTTGTCTCTGTTTCTTCAAAGCAGGCCGTACAGCCCACACAAAACTCTCCAAAATCCCTCGGCAGGAAAAACTCCGTCACTTCACCTTTTAATTTTTCTGCCAGCATTCTGGCAATATGGCAGGTCGAACCCTGGTGGTTCTGTCCATGAATGATCGTAATCTTCAACGGTTTTCTACCTCCAGTATAAGCGAAGATTCTGCTCCGCCTCCTCTTCTGAAACAGAATACTTCTCCATTATCTTTTTCTTTGCACAATCCCAAGATTGATCTGTCTCCTGCAAGATTTCTATGCTGCAGCGAATACCTGCTTTTAGTCCCTCTTCTCTCCCTTCTTCTCTCCCTTCTCCGCGTATCGTCCTCTCATACTTCTCCGCATCAAATTCTTCTAATAACATTCCCAGTACCTCCGCCCGGTTTTTTTGCAGAAATTCTTTTAATATATCTCTTGCTATGCAGTCATCCATCGCCCTGCCCAGGGCAGTCTGTATATCCTTCTCAACAAGCATATAGCTTCGTATCACAGATACCAGCTTCGAATACTCTTTCAAAACTCTGCACTTTTCCATCAGCAGCTCATTATGTTCGTAATTAATGTTGAGCATCCGCACGGTCAGTTCCACATCTGCTCTCGCCTTTTTATTTTCAAAAGCATCTGACAATTTGAGCATCCGCTCCTCCGGCATTTCTTTTGTTCCATTTTTGTCTTCGTTTTGGCATATATTATCCTCCCTTTATTTCGACAGGATATAATGCCGCCGTGGTCTGCACCCGCTTCTTCCCATTCCTGCCGTTTTCTGTTGTATTTCAAAGAAAAAATCCGACAGAAACTGTCTTGAACGTGCAGAACGCACATCTGTTAGAATTCCTTTGATAGACACATTTTAACGAATTTATGACTGTATGTCAATATTACTATCCATATGCAATGCGGTCATTGCAAAAATCCCTCATTTCCCTTACAATAAAAACATAAGATAGATTTTACCACAACGCATTCAGGAGGCATTTTTCATGTATCATGCAAAAAAGATCGGCGTATTTATCTCTCATATATTTGGTGTCTATCAGCAGGGCGTATGTCAGGGTATCATTGACAAAGCGGCAGAATATGGATACACTACCGAGATATTCACTTCCCTTGACGGTGAAAATCTTGACACTTACGAGACCGGTGAAGAAAGTATTCTGCGAATCCCCAATTATGACAGCTTTGACGGTATCATCTTTGCCTCCGATACCTATGTCTCCGCCAATCTCAAACAAAAGATTCTAAACAAGCTGCAGACACTCTCCTGCCCGATCACAGAAATCGCCGTGACAAACCACCACTTTCCTGCCGTCTCTTTGGAGAACAACACGCCGGCCGGCGTGTTGACTGCACATTTTCTCAACGTACACCATGCTTCCCGCGTCTGCTATCTGGGCTGTTCGGACGAGTCGTTCTTTTCAGATATGCGGGAACATTATTATAGGAAAGCTTTGCAAAAGGCCGGCAAAACACCTGGTAAAAACGATATTTATTGCTGTCATTATGACCTTGCTTCCGTCAATGATGCCCTTGCTTTTTTCTGCCAGTCAGGAACACCGGAAGCTGTGGTCTGCTACAATGACAGGCTTTCGCTGCTATTCCTTGCCGCAGCTCTCGCCGCAGGTTATCGCATTCCGGAGGACATTGCTCTGACCGGCTGTGACGATACGCCGGAAGGCCACAACACTTCTCCCAGACTCACCACGGTCTCTTTCCCTATCAATGAGCTGGGATCCTGCGCCGTTGAAAATCTGCTCTCCCTGATCCGCTGCAACGAACTGTCTCCCGTTAGCCTTCTGACGGCCAAGCCGATTATCCATAATTCCTGCGGCTGCATGACCTCTGAAAATAGCAATCCTGTCTTCTACACAAGGGAACTGACTTCCCGCATCGCGTCACTGGAAACTTCGATCTTCGGTTCGATAGACATGTCCTCTTCTCTACAGCATGTTACCGATCTTGACGAGGGCATGGACTTGCTGGAAAAGTTTGTGCGTAAGATTGAGCATTGCCAGGCATTTTATCTCTGCCTTTATTCCGACTGGGGTTCTGTCTCCAGCCACATCCTCGCCCTCACAAACAATGAGGAAGCACCTGCGGATACTGACACCATCCTGCTGAAATTTGCTTTAAAAGAAGGAAAACGGATGCCGGAATGCAGTTATCGCAAGAAGAACCTTCTGCCAGATTATATTTATGATACTTCCGACTGTTCTTACATATATATCCCTTTGTTTTTCAAAGATAAAGAATTTGGCTACATCGCCCTTTCCTATGAAGACAACCGGATTGACCACCACTTCCAGTTAATCCAGTGGCAGATCAACATAAACCACATGCTGCAAAATATCCGCGAAGCGAAACGCACAGGCATGTTAATCACGCACCTGGAAGACATTTATATGAAAGACCCCTTGACCGGCCTTTATAACAAGCACGGCTACAACCATTACGAAGAGCTTCTCTTAAACCGGGCGGTTGTCGAGAATCTTCCCCTCACGGCATTCATGATCGACATGGACGGGCTCAAAAAGATTAATGACACCTACGGACACAGCGAAGGGGACTTTGCGATCAAGGTATTGGGACAGGCCATAGAAAGCACGGCCAGAGAAGGGGATTTATGCGCCCGTTTTTCGGGTGATGAATTTTATATGCTTGCCGCCGGACTTACTGAAAGCCAGGCAAAACTCCGTGCAGAATCGATAACATCCTATCTTCAAAATTACAACCGATTAAGCGGCAAGCGCTACCAGGTTGCCTGCAGCTGCGGTTTTGCCTCCGTCAATCCTTCCCGCGAATTGACGCCTGCGCATATTCAGGAACTGTTCGCCGAAGCAGATAAAAGAATGTATGAAGAGAAAAAACGCCATCACGCGGTGCGCGTCTGACAGGGTCTCCCTGTCCTATTTCCCGGTGGCAAGATGCTGCATCTGCGCATTTTTCCGATATTCACTGGGAGATACACCGCAGGATGCCTTAAAGGTTTTCATAAAATGCTTTTCGTTATCATACCCGACCATCGCACTAATCCGCACAATCCGCAGATCCGTCTCTTCCAGCAGTCTCTTAGCCTCCTCCATGCGGATGCCTTTCAGATAACTGACAAAATTACTTCCCGTATATTCCTTAAAAAGTGAGGAGAACAGGGAATAATTCATGGAAATATGATTGGATACCACCGCCATGTTCAAATCCCTGTCGTAATTTTCCTGAAGATACGCTATCGCCTGCTTGATCTTCTGCCGATTCCTATTGGTATCAAAACGGCTGTTAATGCGTTCATGAAGAGCTAAAATCCACTTCATAAATGCTGTCCGCCAGTCTGTCAGTGTCGGAAAACTATAATAGTCCGCCAGCCTTTTTAAATCCTCCGCCTCATCTGACAGCATATTTCGATAGGTCCTCTTAGCCTCCCCGAAAAAATCATCCATGCATGATGCAAATTCCACCGGCGTCATCCACTCATTTTTCACCGCATAAAACAAGTTGCTCCAGGACCTTTCAAGTTCTTCCGTCTTCTCTGTACCGAGAAGCTGCACTCTCTGCAGCTTCATTTCTACACCGATCAGCTTCCTCCCCTGCTCATAAAAATCTTTGGGGATATGCATCAGACTCTTCTCAGCATAAGGAACCGGCCGTTCTGCACAAAACGCATGACGTCTTGCATCCACCGCCTCCTGATAGGCGGCTCTCATCTCCCGGATTCCGCTGTGCATCCTGCTGATCCCAACGCATTCCTGCGCCAGTTCGTTTTTCAAGAGCAGCTGTGCATTCTGCTCCGACACCAGATACACATCATGTCCCTCCACATTATGCAGATAAATATACTGTCCTTCCGCCGCCTTCCTCTCCTTGGGATTCACAGCATACATATAATAAGCCTGCAGGGCAAACTCGCTTTCATACTCCGCCTGCACTGCATTGATCTCCTCTTCCGTTATCTTCTCATTCAGTATCAGATACTTTAACTGCTGATGTCCCAGCTGTTTACTTGTACGGCTGCTTTCCCGGCTCTCTGTGATCTCCTCTTCCAGTTTGACCAAAATGCTTTGCAGCCTTTCCCGCTCCAAAGGCTTTAATAGATATTCCCGTGCGCCAACACGAAGCATTTCCACCGCATAGGAAAAATCGGCATACCCGCTGACCGCTACAATGATCGGCTTTTCGGAAAGTTTCTGAATCCTCTGCGCCAACTCTATTCCATCCATTTTGGGCATACGGATATCCGTAAATATCACGTCCACCTTCTGGCTCTGCAGAATCTCGAGAGCCATCTCACCGTTGTTACACTCTATCACTATCTCGACCGGGACACCGCTGCGCTGGATCATCATGCGTATTCCCTGCCGTGTCAATTTTTCATCATCCACAATCAAAACTGTCTTCATCTCTGTCTCCCTCGTTAGTATGAAGCCTCTAAGATGCTGAAACGTCCCAACAGTCCATCCCAAAAGTAAATTTGCTCCGCAAGATTAACAAATCGAGCACAGCTCGATTGCGAGATCCGCTTCGCGGCCTCGAATAAACGGAGGAATTTCCTCTACCATAAAAAGGCAGTATCCCCGCAAAGAGATACCGCCGTCATCCCCTATCCTAGCAGGATCTCGATTCTTTCCACCCGTCTTGCCCGGACGTCCTCCGCCAGCTTTCCGCTGACATACTCTGTATTTACATTGACCTCATTCTTATTCTTATAGATAAAGTTCATCTCTTTGATCGTATAAGTCCCCGGAATATAGTCTCTCTGATCTTCCATCCGGTACTCGACTGCAATCTCACCAAGCAGCGTTGTCCCGACCACTTTATCCTCCGGGATCAGGTATGCAGGAATCGCCGGTCTCGGCGTAAAGACAAGTTCACCATCCCTTAGATCGAACACATTTTTCCCGAACATCATCATCTTCCACATGCTGATAAATTCGATGGTAGAGCCAGACAGCCTTGCCACGAACCCCTTTCCGTGAATCTTTGCATTGGGGTTTTTGCTGCTCGCGATAAAAGAAGAGTTCTCATAGATACTTCTACCGTAAGTCTCTGGATCAAGGAAGGGTACGCCTGCCTTATGAAAATCATCAAAAAATTCCTGATACATACCATGCCTTAACAGTTCCAGCAGATATTTATATTCCATATGCAGCCAGATGGACTCATTCTCCAGCCAGCCCGGTGTGAACGCACGCGCTCTGCCAAGTTCATAGGAAGCATGTTCCAGAGAAGCGTTTACCTTGTACATGGATAGCTTGCGGTCATACAGGTCGCTGTTCTTCACTTTCTCGTACAACTCTCTCCTGGTCCCCTGCGGCAGATCCAGTTTAAAATACCGTACCGGCCCCTCCAGAAACGCGGGAATGCATTTTACGACAAACCGAAGCGGGCGGATACCCTCCTTTGTCTTTTCATACTCCGGCACTTCGTAGGCGAAATAAGTCGGGCAGATACCCTCCCCGAAAGCACATGCCTTTTCGATCCCGCGTCCTACAATCTCCTCCCACTCTTTTAAAACCGCCGCCAGTTCTTCAGTCCGATAGGTTTTCTTCCCGCCGGAAATACCTGCAAAGGTCTTATCCCGGTAACTTTCCTTCGCATCATTGATGCGGTTCCAGAAAGAGAGCACCTCACCATCCTTCATGAGATTTTCCTTTTCCTGCCCTGCAATTAGCAGCAGTTCATCCATAAAGCTGCCAAGTTCTTCGGTGACCGCTGCGTCCCCGGGATATTTCTCCAACACGGAAATGGTGTAATGAAGCAACCTCGCCAGTTCATATGTCTCCGCCATGGAAGAGCCAAACAAAGCCGGAAGCCCGTTCAGCGCATCATACCAGCCCGGTTTTCCTCCCTCCATCTCGATCCCCATTCCATAGGCATCCAGCGTTGCAAATTTTACCGCACATAGCAAAAGCAGCTTTTCCAGCAGAGTCACGCGCACTATCTCTCCCTCGCCAAAGTGCTCCCGCACCAGCTTTTCCGCAGTATTTCTCCTGCCTGCCTCATCCAGGGCATGGTACTGGCGAAGTCCTTTTTCGGTCTCCTCATAGCGCTTTTCCCGATGGTTGATGTTGATCTGTGAGAGAAAATAGGTGTAATCCTCCTCATAGAGCATTTCCTTTTCTTTTTCCGGGTTGATCTCCAGATAGTCTTCGATCAGATCGAGGTTATACGTCCAATGATCGCTCCAATACCCCTCCCCGAAACTACCATTCACCATACTGTCTGCAAAATCAATGATCTGATAAAACAGCGACTCTTTCCATTCCCCCAGCACATCGTCCAATTTGGCCCACAGTGCCCCTGGGGTAAACGGCGCTTCCACAAACGTTGTAAGCTCTTTTGCCGCCTCTTTCCCAAGTTCCTGAAACAGCCCTCTGGCCTTCTCTTTGTCCAGCCTGTAGGTGATCTTCTCCACGGCCAGCGGATTGTAGCCGTCTAACTGGATCAGGCCATAAAATTCTTTAAGGTTCTCCCGTCCCACAAAAGGCGCAAAGAACGTGTCACAACGCCGGTTCTGGTTGACATCGCGGAAACTGCCATTACCCTGAGAGAAAAATTCCGGCAGCATGGAGAAATAGTTGTAGTCCCGCTCCAGATCCCCGTGCTTTCTGGAATAGATATAATACAGCTTATTGTTCCCAAGAGAGATCGGATAACCACCCCGCAGCACATTATCCATATAACTGTACTGACAGTAAATATCGAAACTTTCCGAGGCCGTTCTCGTCACAATACCTCTGCAGAGTTCCTCTATCAGACTTTCAGCCTCTTCCCGTTTCTCCTCAAAATAAACGCCGTCCTTCTTATCTTTTAAGAACTGTTTTAAGTACGCTTTCTTTTCCACCTGGCCAATGACTTCATAGAAAGTGACCGTCTCGCCCGGAGCCAAGGTTTTGCGCACCCCATAAAAACTGCACGGCACGAGATTCGTAGTGATCTGCTTTACCGCATACACCTCATCAAGGCCGCCCTCCGCAAAGCAGACTGCCGTCTGCAGGGAACAGTCGTAAGCAAAAACGGCTTCTGTATCCACGACCGGCTTTAACAGTGTGCCATCCTCCAGACATCCAAATGAAAAATTACCTCTCTCGATAGCCCGCACCACCGCACTGTCCTCTATGCTCGCGCGCACGCGAAAATAAGGCCTGTTTTCCTCCACATCCTCCACCTGCATCCAGGCTTTGGCCGTCTGTGTCATATTTTTCAGATTATCCACACTCACACCATAGGGTATAAGCGCCGGCATACCATCCAGAATCTCCAGTTCGGCCTCCTTATCCTCCAGGTTCGTCACCGCCACCTTTCGGACAAGTGCTCCCACCTTTTCTCCCGGCAGGACAAAATACTCCACTTTCGTAAGTAACTTCTCCGCCTCATTTTTCTCCTGTATAGACAGGCTGTTCATCCCAATCTCCATTTTTTGTTCCAGTTTCTCCTGGGAAAAACACTCCATATAATTTCCATTCTTACGAAGGAACGTACGGAAACCTGTCCGTTTTACATTCTGATACGCCACATGCGCCGGATAAAACTCCATGATGGCACCGTCTTTGTTATCCACGCCAAAGCTCACGACCCCTTGCCCGCGGTTGACATAATAGCACCAAATCGGGATTCCGTGGATTCCCGCAATACCCGGCAGAAAACTTGCGAAAGTAGATTTTCTGCCGTAATCCTTCATGATAAATTTCTGCTCTTCTCGCCTCATATATTACCCTCATTCCTGTGCAGGACTGTTTTTCT
>CAYUKT010000092.1:0-5163 GCA_964445285.1 uncultured Bacteroides sp.
CCTCCAGGGAAGGCGGCGTGGAAGTCGTGGTGGAGGAACTTTCCGTGCGCATGGCGGCGTTGGGACATAAGGTGGACGCGTACAATCGGTTCGGGCATCATGTATCCGGCAAGAAATATGATCAGGAGTACGGCTGGAAGGGGCGTAAGTTCTATCAGGGTGTACGGGTATATATTGTGCCTACCTTCAGGCGCAGCAGTCTAAATGCGATAGTGTATGCCTTTTTTGCAACGATCATGGCGCTCTTTCATTCCTATGATGTATTGCATTATCATGCGGAAGGGCCCTGCGCGATGCTCTGGATTCCGAAACTTTTCGGGCGCAAGATCGTAGTCACCATCCACGGCCTGGACTGGCAGAGGGCTAAGTGGGGCAACTTTGCTTCCTTTGTGATCAAGTTTGGGGAAAAGATGGCGGCGAAGTATGCGGACGAGGTGATCGTGCTGTCAGAGAATGTGCGGCAGTATTTTGCGGATACGTATCACAGGCAGGTTACCTATATTCCCAATGGGATCGGCAGACCGGCCCTGCGGGAGGCAGATCTTATCACGGAGAAATACGGACTTGTGAAAGATGGGTATTTCCTGTTCCTTGCCAGGATCGTGCCGGAGAAGGGGCTGCACTACCTGATCGAGGCTTTTGGAGAGATTGAGACAGATAAGAAGCTGGTGATTGCCGGCGGCAGCAGTCAGGCGATGGAGTACATGGAACAGATTCACCGGATGGCGGCTCAGGATGACAGGATTATCATGACGGACTTTGTACAGGGTCAGATGCTGGAAGAACTCTATTCCAATGCGTACGCTTTTGTACTGCCCAGTGATGTGGAAGGGATGGCCCTCACGCTATTAGAGGCCATGAGTTACGGCAATTGCTGTCTGGTCAGCGATATCTGTGAAAATACAGAGGTAACGGAGGATAAGGCGTTTACCTTCCACAAAGGAGATGTGAAGGATTTAAGGAGACAGCTGCAGTATATGTTGGATCATCCGGAGGCTGTACAGGAATACGGCGGTCGGAGCGCTGATTTTATCTGCGGGAAATATAATTGGGATGATGTGGTGGACCAGACGGTGGCGCTTTACAGGAAAGTGACGGACAAAGGCGTGTCCGGTCGTCAGAGGGAGACGAAATAATGCGGAAGAGATATTGCATGGGACTGTTGCTTGTGCTGCTTGTGGCAGCGGCGTTGGTTTATCTGCATTTTATGAGACAGAACAGAGTGGTACTGCGGGCGGATGGAGAAAGCCTTTATGTGGATGTCAATATGCAGCAGAGCACCAACCAGGTGAGTCTGTGGAAGGATGAGGAAGACGGCAGGTCTTATTTCTTCCTGCCTTCCTGTGTCAGGAATCAAAAGGTTAAAATGGGAGATTGCGGAGACGGTCTGGAGATAGACGGACGCTTGTATGAGGAAGGTGATATTTTTACCTGGGAAGAAGACCGGACATATGACTTGCAGAGGATGGATGAAGAAGGCACCCTGCATGAATATCAGGTAACGTTCATGAAATCCGCCAATATACCATCAATCTTTATCAATACCGAGAGCGGCAGCATGGAATATGTGAATGAGGAAAGGCATAATCTGGAATCCGGTGACATCTGTGTAGTCCTTGCCAATGGGATGACGGAGTATCAGAATGTCCTGCCCAAGATTGTCTCCCGCGGAAATGTCTCTTGGGACAGACCTAAGAAACCATATACCATTAAGTTGGCGGACAAGTATCCCCTATGTGGTCTGCGAAAAGGGGATAAGTGGCGTCTGCTTGCCCTGTGGAGTGAAGGCAGCAGATTAAACAGCAAAATTGCTCTTGATATTGCCGAGCGGCTGGGGATGGCCAATACTGTGCAGGGAACCTGGATCGATCTGTATTTTAACGGTGAATATGCGGGTATTTATCTGCTCACAGAGTCGGTGACAGTGGGAGAAGGCCGGGTTGATATCTATAACCTGGAAAAGGAGAATTGGCAGAACAATCCGAATATTGAGGAAGCGGTCCATTTTGAGGAGGAGAATCAAAAGGGATACCTGTTAGACCATGTCAATACGATAGACGGCGGGTATTTGATCGAGAAAGATATAGATGAATATTATGCGTTGGAACAGAGTGGTTTTATGACTGACACAGGTTTTGCATTCAGTATCAAGGAACCGGTCCATGCATCCAGGGAACAGGTGGAATATATAGCGGATTATGTGGGCAGGATTGATCAGATGATTCAGAATGGTGATCCCTCGGTGTGGGAGTATCTGGATCTGGACAGTTTGGTGAGTGCATTTCTGGTGGATGAGATTTCGATGGATACGGATCTGGGTATTACCAGCAGGTATTTCTATAAGGATGTAGGGGATGGCAGGCTCTACTCCGGACCGGTCTGGGATTATGAGAATACTTTTGGGGAGCAGAATGAAACAGTCATGGGAGGTTTTTTTGCGGATTATACATTTTCGGCAATAGAATATACAAAAAGATACGATAAGATTCTCAACTGGTATATGCTTCTTTATGACAGGCCTGAGTTTCAGGAACGGATGCTGGAGAAATATGAAGACCTTCTGCCCTGGTTCGAGAATCTTTTGGATACACAGATCGATGAGTATGCGGAGGCGATAGAGGCATCCGCGAAGATGGATCAGGTGAAGTGGCAGGATAAAAATATACAAGGAGAGTCTACGGGGCACTACCGGGACTACCTTGCTAATGTGAAGTATACCAAATTCTTTATTGCCAAGAGACTGAACTATCTGTGTGAACGATGGGATGTGTACCATGAGGAATTTCAGGTGCCGTCCGATGGACAGATGCATCGTGTTACCTATTCGGTCGGTGAGGATGTGGTGGGTACCATGGATGTAATGGATGGCGAAGAACTGAGGGAGCCCCTGGAGTATGAGGTACCAGGCTGTCGCGGATGGATTTATGAATACAGCGGCGAAAAGTGGAGTCCTTATATTCCGGTTTATGAGGATATGAACTTATATCAGACAAAATGAGAATTGGAGAACGAATAATGCGAAAAAGGTATTTCATGGGGCTGGTGCTTATGCTGCTTATGGCAGCGGCATTGGTTTATTTGCATTATATGAGACAGAACAGAGTGGTACTGCGGGCGGATGGAGAAAGCCTTTATGTGGATGTCAATATGCAGCAGAGCACCAACCAGGTGAGTCTGTGGAAGGATGAGGAAGACGGCAGGTCTTATTTCTTCCTGCCTTCCTGTGTCAGGAATCAAAAGGTTAAAATGGGAGATTGCGGAGACGGTCTGGAGATAGACGGACGCTTGTATGAGGAAGGTGATATTTTTACCTGGGAAGAAGACCGGACATATGACTTGCAGAGGATGGATGAAGAAGGCACCCTGCATGAATATCAGGTAACGTTCATGAAATCCGCCAATATACCATCAATCTTTATCAATACCGAGAGCGGCAGCATGGAATATGTGAATGAGGAAAGGCATAATCTGGAATCCGGTGACATCTGTGTAGTCCTTGCCAATGGGATGACGGAGTATCAGAATGTCCTGCCCAAGATTGTCTCCCGCGGAAATGTCTCTTGGGACAGACCTAAGAAACCATATACCATTAAGTTGGCGGACAAGTATCCCCTATGTGGTCTGCGAAAAGGGGATAAGTGGCGTCTGCTTGCCCTGTGGAGTGAAGGCAGCAGATTAAACAGCAAAATTGCTCTTGATATTGCCGAGCGGCTGGGGATGGCCAATACTGTGCAGGGAACCTGGATCGATCTGTATTTTAACGGTGAATATGCGGGTATTTATCTGCTCACAGAGTCGGTGACAGTGGGAGAAGGCCGGGTTGATATCTATAACCTGGAAAAAGAAAACAAACAGAATAATCCAGGTATCGAAGAGGCGGTTCATTTTGAGGAGGACAATCAAAAGGGATACCTGTTAGAGCACGTCCATACGATAGACGGCGGTTACCTGATCGAGAAAGATACGGATGAATACTATGGCGGGGAACAGAACGGCTTTGTGACCACTGCCGGATTTATGTTCAGTATCAAGGAGCCTGCCCACGCATCGAAGGAACAGGTAGCGTATATATCGGGTTACGTGGACAGGATCGACCAGATGGTGCAGAATGGCGATCCGGCGGTCTGGGACTATCTGGACCTGGACAGTCTGGTGAGTGCTTTTCTGGTGGATGAGATCTCACTGGATACGGATGTGGCCGTTACCAGTATGTATTTTTATAAAGATGTGGGGGATGACAAACTCTATACCGGACCGGTGTGGGACTATGAGCATACCTTTGGGGAACGGAATGTGGAAGCCATGGAAGGGCGGTTTGTGGATTATACGTATTCCGTGGTGGAACATACGAAATTATTCGATTCTATCCTTAACTGGTATATGCTTTTGTATGATACGCCAGAGTTTCAGGAACGGATGCTTAAGAAGTATGAGGAGCTGCTGCCCTGGTTTGAGAGCCTTTTAGACACGGGAATCGATGAGTACGTGGAAGAGATAGAGGCATCCGTGAAGATGGACCAGGTGATGTGGCAGGATAAAAATATAAAGGGTAAGTCAGCGGGGACCTATCAGGATTATTATGCCAATGTGAAGTATACCAAGTTTTTTATCGCGAAAAGGCTGAATTATCTGTGTGAGCGCTGGGGCGTGCCCCATGAGGAGTTCCCGGTGCCGTCCAATGGACAGATGCATCATCTCACCTATTCGGTCTACGAGGGTGTGGTGGGTACCATGGATGTGATGGACGGAGAAGAACTAAAAGAACCTCTGGAATATGACGCATCAAAATATCAAGGCTGGATTTATGAATACAGCGGCGAAAAGTGGAGTCCTTATATTCCGGTTTATGAAGATATGGGTCTATATAATGCCAAGTGGGAATAGATACAGGGCTGTCTGAAATACGACATTCTGAGAAGTGGGAGATTCTGCGGCATGTAGTCCTGCGGTCAGCGGTGAGAGGAAGAAGGGTGTATGAAGATATTAATGGTCAACAAGTTTTTGTATCCAAATGGCGGATCGGAGACTTACATCTTTAAATTAGGGGAAGAATTACAAAGGAAGGGACATGAGGTGCAGTATTTCGGCATGGAACATGAAAACCGTATTGTCGGCAATCACGCCCAGTGTTATACCTCCAATATGGATTTTCATACCAGCAGG
>CAYUKT010000092.1:5263-8410 GCA_964445285.1 uncultured Bacteroides sp.
CCGTCTACCGGGCAGATCTGCTTTGCCTGCCGGGACGGGCATTTTGGGAATTGCAGCAAGAACCGCTGTATCCATAATTCCAGGATCAAGAGCCTGCTTGGCACGATAGAGGCCAGATTTTATGATAAGCGCCGCACCTACGGGATGGTGGATGTGATCATCTGTCCCAGTGAATTTATGAAAAAACAGCTGGATACCAACCCGCTGCTGGCCCAAAAGACCGTGATGATGCGCAATTTTATTGACGAAGATGCCAGGGAAACCGGTAAAGAAACCGGCAAACAGGACAGCGCAAAGGATTATGTGCTCTATTTTGGGCGTTTTGCCCAGGAAAAGGGAACCGCGACTTTGCTTGAGGCCTGCAGGGCGCTGCCCCGGATTCCCTTTGTGTTTGCGGGGACGGGACCGCTGCAGGAGCAGGTGGAGCAGGTATCTAACGTGGAAAATAAAGGATTCGTGACAGGAGATGCCCTCAAGGAATTGATTGCGGGCGCCCGGTTCAGTGTCTATCCGTCAGAATGGTATGAAAACGGGCCTTTTTCCGTGATGGAATCGCTGGTATATGGTACGCCGGTGCTGGTCTCTGATCTTGGCGGTGCGCCGGAACTGGTACAGGCAGGCACCACCGGGGAGATTTTCCGCGGGGGTGATGTGGAGGAATTGACGGAGCATATCAGGGATTTATGGGAACATCCTGAAGTGTGCCGGAAGTACAGTGAGAACTGCAGAGAGATAAATTTTGACACAGTGGGTGAGTATTGTGATAAAATAGTGAGGAAAGTGTATACATAGATCATGCTTGCATGAATCTATGGTATACGTATTCTAAAATTTGTATTGTATAATGAACTGTTTTAGTGGATTTGGCAGTGCTTTAGCGGGCAGGGAATACTAGGGTCAATAATAGGTTTTATGTGCGGGATTTGGGTGCTTGTGTACGATTGGAACAAGCCTGCTGTGTGAAACCTTGCATGGAAGTGAGGATTAGAATGGCTAAAAGAACTTTGTATGGGACTGTCATTGTGACATATCGGTGTAACGCGAGGTGTAACATGTGCGACTGTTTCCGGGATCCTACGAGACCGGAGGAAGAGATTACGCTGGAAGATATTAAGAAGCTGCCGGAGATGGCGTTTACCAATATCACCGGCGGTGAGCCCTTTATCAGGCAGGATATTCCGGAGATCGTGCGGGAGTTATACAAAAAATCTGACAGAATTGTCATTTCTACCAATGGGTATTTTACAGACCGCATCATTGCGCTCTGTAAAGAATTTCCCAAAGTGGGGATCCGGATCAGTATCGAGGGTCTGCAGGAGACCAATGATAAGATCAGGGGGATACCGGACGGTTTTAACAGGGGCTATCAGACATTAAAAACACTGGT
The DNA here is from genome assembly GCA_964445285.1 of uncultured Bacteroides sp. Classification (GTDB taxonomy): domain Bacteria; phylum Bacillota; class Clostridia; order Lachnospirales; family Lachnospiraceae; genus UBA3282. The sequence goes on from CAYUKT010000092.1 coordinate 6,651, forward strand.
TAAGATGAAGCATCCGGACGTGGGCTTTGGGATGACGGTGCAGGATATGAACTGTGAGGATCTGGTGCCTCTCTATAATATCGCCAATGAGATGAATATGGAGTTTGCCACTGCTACCCTGCATAATTCCTTTTATTTCCGTAAGACGGATAATAAGATTGACGATAAGTATAAGGTGGCCCAGAATTTTGAGAAACTGATCAACGAACTGTTAAAGAGCAAGTCTCCCAAAAAGTGGTTCCGGGCCTATTTTAATCACGGACTGATCAATTATATCTATGGCAATAAGAGGCTTCTGCCCTGCGATATGTCCAGGAATGCCTTTTTTATCGATCCTTTCTGTGATGTGATCCCCTGTAACGGCATGGAGAAAAAGGCTGTCATGGGCAATCTGCGAAAGCAGAGCTGGGAGGAGCTGTGGAATTCTCCGCAGGCAGAAGAGGTGCGCAGATGTACGAGAAACTGTGACAGGAACTGCTGGATGATCGGCAGTGCATCTCCGGCCATGCATAAGTATATCTGGGTGCCCGGCTGGTGGGTGATCAAGCATAAATTCCTGAAGGGCGGGAAGTACAGCCTGGCAGAGAATAAGTATATCGACAGGAAGTAGGCTGCAGAAGACTGCTCTGGCATGGAAGTCAGTGTGAGCGGGATGATATATGACATGCGTGTCATAAGAAAACCGATGATTTGTTATGGAGGAAACTATGAGATTTCTGTATGTGGCGCCGCGTTATCATACGAATCAGATGGATATTATGAAAGGGCTTGTGGAGCGCGGTGATGAGGTGCGTTTTATCAGTCATTATGCGGCGATCATTGAGGACTATTCTTATGTGACGCCGATCGTGCTGGGGTATTCAAAGCTCTATCAGATCTTGGATTTTCTGTATGTGAAGGTGATACACAGAAAAGATCCGACAGCGATCGTCTTTAAGATTCAGCATGGTTTTCCGCCGATGGGCAGACTGCGCAGGCTGATCTGTGAGTTTGCGCCGGACGTGGTGATCCTGCGGGAACGTTCCCTGTATTCCATGGCGGCTTATCATATCTGCAGGAAAAAGGGATACCCCTGTATCCTGTATAACCAGAATCCGCTCTGGTCAGGGCCTGCTAAGACGGATCTGCGCCATCGTCTGGTGGATAAGCTCTCTCCTAAGATACGCATGACGCCGGTGATGGGGAGTAAGAAGCCGGGGATGGCCATCAGGCCGGAAGATTATTTCGTCCCCTTTGTGACAAGACCGCAGTGCGCGCCGGAGCAGAGGAGGTATTTTGCAGATGACAGGATACATATTCTCTGTATTGGCAAATATGAGATCAGAAAGCATCACCTGATGCTGCTTCGTGTGGTGGAACGGCTCCAGGATAAATACAATCTGCACCTGACGCTGGTAGGCGAGGCCACCAACCATTTCCAGAAGGAATATTGCGGGCAGGTGAGGCAGTTTGTCAGGGAACATCATATGGAAGATATGGCCGTGGTGAAGACCAATGTTCCCAGACGGGAGATGGAGAAAGAGTATCTGGCGGCGGATCTGTATGTGATCCCCAGCACTTTGGAGATGGCATCTGTCTCCCAGCTGGAAGCCATGAGTTATTCTCTGCCGGTGATCGTCAGCAGCACCAACGGTACGGCCTGTTATGTGGAGGAAGGCGTTACCGGATTTTGGTTTCAGGATTGCAATGAGGAAGATTTATTCCGAAAACTGGATGATATGCTGAGCGACCGGGAACGTATGTGTAAAATGGGAGCTGCT
>CAYUKT010000093.1:0-3776 GCA_964445285.1 uncultured Bacteroides sp.
AGTAAAATGAAATTTACGTAAAATTTTGCAGAACTGACTGAAGAGAGGTACATGAAGATGGCAAAGACTATGAAAGGCAGGCTGACGATCAGCGTGATCTGTATCGTTGCGGCAAGTATTCTGCTCACCACGATTGGAATCGTCATCATTGCGGGACGGCGCATGATGGTGGAACAGAAAGATATTTTACAGCTTTATGCGGATAAGTACGCGGAGGAAATCAATACTTGGATCGAGAATGAAAAGATGTTGGCAGGCGGAACCGCAGACAGCATTGAAGCGGCGGGAACACTGGACACAGAATATCTGCAGTCTGCAGTTGACGTCCATGCGGCGGGCAGGGGAGAACTGTTGAATTTGTACTGCGGCACGAAGGACAGCGCTTTTATCCAGTCCAACAGGGAAGCGGCGATACCGGAAGGGTATGATCCGGTACAGCGGGGCTGGTATCAGCAGGCAGCGGCAGCCAAAGAGACGATCGTGACGGATCCTTACTGGGATGTGTTGACGGGACAGATGTGTACGACCATTGCCTCACCGGTGTACATAGAAGGAGAATTGGCAGCAGTCATTGGCCTGGATGTGACGCTGGGGACGGTGACAGATCTGACCGGCAGCATCAATTATGCGGAAGGCGTCTATGGATTCCTTGCAGACAGCAGCGGGCAGTATGTGGCCCACAGAAATAAAGAATATGAACCATCCGAGGAGGCCGCGGTTGCCGTCATGGATATTATGCCGGCGTTACAGTCTCTCATGGAAGGAAATGACAGAAGCATTATCAGGGCGGCAGATTATGACGGAACAACCTGTTATTTTGCGGCGGCTCCGATCGAGGGCAGCAATTGGAAACTGGGTGTGGTGTGTCCTAACGCTAATGTCTGGAGCTCTCTGGTCACTATGATCGTGGTGGCCGTGGTGACGGCTCTTGTGCTCATTGTGCTGGTGGCGGTATTTATGGCGGGACTGATCGGCAGGACGCTGGCGCCGGTACAGATGCTCAAACAGTTTGCTTCCGGCGATTTTTCGGAAGACGCTGTGGTGGAGAAAGGGATTCCCAGCCAATATAAAAATGAGATAGAGCAGATCAAGACCGCAACGGTGGAAGTTAAACAGCAGATCCGGGGGATTATTTTAAATACCAAGGAAGAGGCCGGGAATATCAATACCATTGCGGAAGAGACTTCTGCGAAGATGACGGTGTTAAATGGGGATATTTCTTCAATGGCTTCCACTGCAGGTGAGGTTATGAGACAGACCGCTGAGGCAAAAGCATTGGCGGAGCAGATTAAAGGTACAGGGGAAGAACTGAGCAGGGTGATCGAAAACGTGGCGAGAAAGGCCGGAGAGGCGGCAGATCAGTCCGGCGATATCATGAGCCGCGCAGGCAGACAGCATGAAGCTTCCCAGAAATCGGCCAAAGAAGCTGTAGATATGTGCAGTTCTACCATGGAAGAACTCAGCACTGCCATCAAACAGAGTCAGAAGGTAAAAGAGATTGATACACTGACAGAAGAGATTCTGGCCATCAGTTCCCAGACCAATCTGCTGGCGTTAAATGCTTCTATTGAGGCAGCGAGAGCGGGCGAAGCAGGTAAGGGCTTTGCAGTTGTGGCGGATGAGATCAGACAGCTTGCGGATCATTCCAAGGATGCTGTGGATCAGATCCGTAAAGTGACGGATGATGTGGTGCACAGTGTGGCATTCCTTTCAGAAAGCTCCGAGAAACTGCTGACTTTCATGAATGAAAAAGTCATGGAAGATTATCAGGGCATGACGGAACTGGCGGGCATGTATGAGAAAGATGCCGCCTTTTACAGTGATATTTCCAGTGACCTGGGTGCTTCGTCCCAGGAGATGAGCGCCAGCATGGATGGTATCAGCGATTCCCTTGCTGCGATCACAGGGCTTGTGAGTGATATTGCAGAATTTATGAGAGAAATGGAACAGTCGGCGGCGGAGTCCAATGAAAACTCCAGCGCAGTGCTCGCGCAGATGGAAGAGCTGTCGGGACTCAGTGAGCAGCTGAAACAGACGGTAGCTTCCTTTAAGGTATAGAAGACAAATAGGATGTTGAGATGATATGAGTATGATGAAAAACGGCATGGCTTGCGGGCTATGCCGTTTTTGTGGAAATAAAAAGGGGATTGACTCTGACGTTACGTAATAGTTTACAATGATATTACACAGGAGGAATGAGAATATGCGGACAGTAAAGGAAGTAAGCAGACTAACAGGGGTGAGTGTGCGCACACTGCACCACTATGATGCTGATTCCAATTTGGCGATCACCCAGCAGATCAGACTTTTGGAGTTGCAGCAGGAGCGTATAGGGAAACTGATCACTTTCGCCCGTGAAATACAGGAAAAAGGAGTGTGTAAAATGGAATTTGATGTTTTTGATAAAAGCAATATTGAGCAGTATAGGGAAGAGGTAAAGAGCAGGTGGGGACAAAGCGAGGCCTATCAGGAATTTGTGCAAAAACAGGGGAACGGAGAGGACTTTGATAAAGCGGGAAAAGCATTGATGGCTCTGTTTGAGGAAATCGGTATGTTACGTGAGTTACCGCCGTCTGACGGAAAAGTGCAGGGTAAGATTTGTGAACTGCAGGGTTTTATTACAAAGCATTATTACAACTGTACTGAGGAAATCTTAAAAGGCCTGGGAACAATGTATGCGGAGGATGAGCGATTCCGGCAGAATATTGACAAAGTCGGCGGCAATGGGACGGCAGAGTTTGTCAGACGGGCGATAGAGGTTTATTGCCGCGAGCAGCGGGCCAAGTGATTGTTTGTAAAGTATACTGCGATAGATGAGCCCGTAAGTAAATAATAAGACAGCATACTTCGTTGACGGTGGTATGCTGTCTTATTTTTATATCACCTTTTGGTGGATATTCCGTTAATCCATCAATCCCTGTTTAGATACGGCGTTTCTTTTAGAGACACTTTAGAGAAAATCCTGCTATGATGTGAAATTAAAAAAGCGGGCCATACATACAAAAACAATGAAAGAAGGCCCGCAGAAAGGATGCAGCAGGATGAAAACAGCAAAAAAATGGATAACGGCGGGATGCATGGGGATCATGCTTCTGACAGGATTCACAGGATGTACGAAAACGGAGGAAGCACTACAGCAGACACAGGAGGAGATAGAAAATAAGACGGATATTCAGATGCCGGAAAAGTCAGGAAACAAAGAGGACGATCAGAAGGAGATTGATTACAAAGCGAACAATCACGCAGACACAGATGAGACAGCTGGGCAGAATGCGCAGAACCAGCCGGATTATGCTAAAGAAGCGGATGAGCAATCAGGCCAATCAGTACCGCAGAAATATAACTCCAGCGAGGGAACAGAACATCTTGGCGGGAAGGTGCAGAGTGTGGCGGACGATGGCATGATTGTTGCCCAGACCACTGTAATGGGAGAGGGAGAAGATGACGGTATGGTCACGTTAGTGGACGAGAAAGATGCGAAGAAGATTCCAGTAAAATTTACGGCGGATACGAAGGTGGAACACTGGATCATCCAGGGCGGCGGTGCCGGGATTGATATGAGGGATGCCGCGCTCTCAGATTTGAAATCCGGTATGGGTGTAGAGCTGGAGGGGGATTACGAGGGTGAGAATTTTATTGCCACGCGGATTTTGATTGAGGAGTATAAATAGGGAAGGAAACCTTTAGGGTTGCCTTAGAGATTTTTTAGAGATAAATCTGGTATGATAGAAAGGAGATTATGATGAGAATTTTACAGATGATGAGAAAGAACAGAA
>CAYUKT010000093.1:3876-7185 GCA_964445285.1 uncultured Bacteroides sp.
CTTGGAAGATATACCGAACGGTAATGCGACTGCGGGGAAGGATAAACAGTCGGATATGGATGATAAGGACAGCGTTGCAGGGGCCGATGATGAGATAGCAGGGAATAGTCAGACACAGAGGGATGATAAGTTGGAAGGGGACGATACACAGGCAGGACAGGTTTCCGGAACGGAGGAGTTAAACTGCGATGTGATAAGTATAGGCCAGGACAGTTTTACAGCTTGCAAAAATGTTACATATTCCAACGGTGATGCGGATATTATGGTGGGTGTGGCACCCGGATACGAGGAGGAAGATGATCTGGTCACGGTATATGTGAACGAGAACTGTTCGTATCAGTACAAAACAGTCAGAAACGGCGGCGTCAATCCGGAGGATGTTTCCTCCCGGGAAGGCTCTTTTGGAGATCTGAAGAATGGGATGTTGTGTACTGTGAGAGGAAGCTGGCGGGATGGTTATTTCTATGCGGACAGTATCGTGATGAGCGAATTTGTCTGAGGGACAAGTGATGGTGCCAAAGTGAGATGCGGAGTCTGGCGTCTATGGTATGATGAAGCGGAATCTATGAGATAACAGGAAGTGTAACGGATAAAGTTAGAATACAGAGAAAGGAAGAGTGATGGGTGTACATGAACCAGTATTTATATATAAAAGCAAAGATAGGTGTTGGAAGCAGAAAAATAGCAGCGATCTGTCTCCTGTTTGTTATGATGACGGGACTGCTCGGCGGATGCGGGAATGGCGGTACGGACGCTCCTTTGGGGCAGCAGGGGACGGATGAAATGAAAAATGGTGTATCGGGCAGCCAGCCAAATGGAGAAGATGGACAGGCCGGCCAGGGAGAGTCCGGAGATGAGAATAAGGCCATGGGACGATATGTAGAAAATTCTGTTGACATTTCGGAGTATACGACTCTATCCTGTGGAATAACAGAACTTTCCGATGGCAGTTTTTGTATCCTGGATAAAACAGCAGGCAGGCTGGTGTCCGAGGATGGCGGCGTGACCTGGCAGGCGGAAGTGGTGCCGGGTATTCCGGATCTGGAAGCTTTTTCAGAGGAAAATTATATCTTTACGATGAAGGCTGATACGGATGGTACGGTTGCAGTGCTATCTTCACCCAATCGGGAAGACGATGAGACATTTCACACAGGACTGATCCTGACAGGGCCGGATGGCAGTACCCGGACGTTCCCGGATATGAAGGCAGCGGAGGAAGGCTATGTACACAATATCTGGTTTGGACCGGAGGGCAGGCTGTTTGCCGTGATCCTGGGCGGCAGTACGCTTTATGAAGTTGATACGGCGTCCGGTGAAATGCATAAATATATGTCGCTGCCCAACATGCCGGATCTGATACAGTTTCAAGGAGATTACATGATTCTTCTCACATCTCAAGATGGTATTACCTTCTATAATATGAAGGAGGAGAAGTGGGTAGATGACTCTGTGCTCGCAGAGTTTATGCGGCAGAATTATCGGGATGACTACTATTGTTATGAGACATTTTCCGTCTATATGGTGCCGGGGGAAGAGAATATCATTTATGTGGCAGGCAAGGGTGGTGTGTACCGCCATGTGATCGGTGGCAGCGCGATGGAGCAGATCATTGACGGCGGACTGTCCAGTTTCAGCAATCCCGCCATGAGTATTGTTAACATGATCACTCTGGACAACAATGAGTTTATGGTGCTTTTTACCGGAGGCAGACTGGTTCGCTATACGTATGATCCGAATGTGCCTACGGTGCCGGATAAACTGGTGACGGTTTATTCCCTGCGGGAAGAGGATAAAGTACGACAGGCTATTGCCCAGTATCAGGCGCAGAATCCCCAGGCCTTTGTCAGATATGAAGTGGGATTAAGCGGTTCGGATGCAGTGTCCAGGGAAGACGCTATCAAGAAATTGAATACGGAACTGATGGCGGGAGGCGGCCCGGATATTCTGATCCTGGACGGTCTGCCGATGGACTCTTATATAGAGAAAGGCGTGCTGTTAGATTTAAGTGATCATATCAGCCAGATGACCGGTGAGCAGGAACTGATGCCCAATATTGTGGAGAGTTTCAGGCAGGATGGTAAGATATACAGTGTGCCGGTTTCCTTTACGATTCCGGTGGTGTTTGGCGGGAAAGAGGATTTGACGCAGGTTCATGACCTTACCTCTTTGGCGGATACCATGGAGCGGCTGCGGGGAGCAAATCCCGGCAAGGAGATTATCGGTATGTTTTCGGAGGAGGTGGCAGTGAAGTGGCTTTTGCCAATCTCTGCGCCGGCCTTTGTGGATCAGTCGGGAAACCTTGACGCGCAGGTGATCGCGGATTATCTGGAGCAGATCAGACGGATTTATACGGCATCTATGGACAGCCTGTCCGATACCTTGCGGGAAACCCATGAAAACAGACGGGAACTGTACAGAACGGTGGATGCAGATCATTACTATATGGAGGCATATAACAGTCTGGGATATGTTTCGACAGAGTTTCTCATGAATGAGGCGGTGTTTGCGGCGGGAAATCTGAAAAATACTTACACGTTTCAGGAGGTACTCTCCATCAAGAAGATAGAGGGTTATGAGGATATGAGGATGGCGCCTCTTGACGGGCATTGTAGTCATGTTTTTGTGCCGGAACTTATGACGGGGATCAATGCTTCATCGACACATAGGGAAGGGGCAGAGGCGTTTTTCGATGTGTTGATGGGTAAAGAGGTACAGCAGCTTTTTTATGACGGATTTATGGTCAATAAAGCCGCTTTGGAAAATCAGTTGAGTTCTGAGTGGAAGGTCCTGTTAAACGGCGGCATGAATGTGGATTACGGCGAGGTTTCAAGCAGTATCGGCGGCAGTACGGGAGATGGGCGGGAGTTCAGTATGGCTATTTATATGCCCGCCAAGGAAGAGTATCAGGAGCTGTATGATATCTTCTGTGAACTGGACACCCCGTATATTTCCCAGCCGGTGGTGGAAGAGGCGCTGGTGGAGTTTGGTTCTCAATATCTGATGGGGTATCTTACTTTGGATGAGGCTGTGCAGAAGATTAAGAGCAAAGTGGATCTGCATATGGCGGAATAGTGGGAGAGGTACTTTAAGGACTTGGCAGCAAAGAACCGGGTGGTATTAAGGGGAACATAAAATGGCAGGACAGAAGAAAAACAGACATAAGAGAGGCAGTATCATGATGGCGGTTAAACGTAACAGCCCTTTTGCGCTGTTTCTTCTGCCCAGTCTGGCAGGTGTGACGATCTTTGTCCTCCTGCCTTTTCTGGATGTGATGAAACGTTCCTTACAGACGGCAGTCACCGGGGAATT
>CAYUKT010000093.1:7285-8402 GCA_964445285.1 uncultured Bacteroides sp.
GGCTGGTGGGGAACGGTGATGACTGACTACCTTGGAACAGGAGCCTCATTCTGGGTGCTGGTGGCAAGTTATCTGTGGAAAAATACGGGCTACACAGTGGTTCTTTGGCTGGCGGGGATTCTGGTCATTCCCAATGAACTTTTGGAGGCTGCCCGGGTGGACGGGGCAGGACGGTGGAAGAGTATCCGCTATATCATCCTGCCGAACCTGAAAGGGAGTTTTTATACGATCGTCATTTTATCGTTCCTGAACTCCTTTAAGATATACAGGGAAGCCTATCTGGTGGCAGGATCCTATCCCCAGGAGGATATCTATCTTTTACAGCATCTGTTCAACAACTGGTTTGTAAACATGGAATTCGACAAGATGGCGGCGGCTGCGGTCTGTGTGGGAATCGTCCTGTTTGGGGCGATCATGCTGTTACAGAGGCTGTGGGATAAAGCGGATTAACAGGGAAGACGCGGGAAGATAGGTGCACCGGATAAGTGAGAGAAGAATGGTTGTGAGATAGAAAGGAAGGCAGCGGATGTTAAAGACCGTATTTCAATCGGTAAAAAAGAATATAACGGTATTGCTGTTACTTTTGCCGGCTATTCTGATCTGCCTGCCGGTGGTACTGATCATAACCGGCTCAGTCATGGACAGCATTGAACTGAAACAATACCTGTATCCGGTTTTTGGCGGCGGGAAAGAATTTATCCGCTGGAAACTGATGCCGGACTATCCCACGTTCGAGCATTACGGGAGACTGCTCTTTATGACACCGTCCTTCTTCGTACTGTTCTGGAACTCTGTGGGGATGGTGGTCTGTATCCTGATCGGGCAGATGATCGTGGGGGTGCCGGCAGCTTGGGCCTTTGCGGTGTATCGGGTGCGGGGCAGCAGGACATTGTTTGTCCTCTATGTGGTGCTGATGTTACTGCCCTTTCAGGTGACCATGCTGTCCAGCTATCTGGTGCTCGACAGGTTGTCCTTGATGAATACACATTTGGCGATTATTCTGCCGGCGGTGTTTTCTACCTTTCCTATCTTTTTATCTTATGGAGGATTTCGGACGGTCCCGATGCAGCTCTTGGAAGCAGCCCGGATTGACGGGGCTGGAGAATTGCGGATTTTT
>CAYUKT010000094.1:0-5806 GCA_964445285.1 uncultured Bacteroides sp.
GTTTTCAGCGCTTTCCAGCCTTCTCTTACAAAGCTGCGGCGATACAGAGCGTTTGCGTACATGACCGTCATATGGGAAAAAACGGCGCCGTTTTCTTTCTCTCCATAGGCAAATCCAAACATTCTGCCCATATCGAATTTCAATTCTTGAAAATCCGTATTCAGGCGATAGCCGCCAATCTTTTCCTGGTAAAGATAATGGTCGGCGCTTTTAACGATCTTACGGATCTGTTCATTTTGTGCAGTGCCGCTCATAATGGCAAATACCTGGCCTGTCAGCATCATACGGATCTGTCCGTTGTGTGATCCTTCGACAGATTGCCCATGATTGTCGTAATAGCTGTTAAACCATCCTTCTTCTTCGGAAACCGTGATCCACTCCTGGGATCTAATATGTTCCATCAGCCAGTCTGCCTTTGCGGACAGGTTCGCGGCCAGTAAAGAGAGGGAGAAGGCACTGCGTTTTCCGTGGATCGTATGCCGGCAGTGCTGCAGGTAATCCGCCAATATTTGGTGTTTTCGTTGGATGTCATCATACATTTGGGGATCATCGTTCAGCAGGATGGCGATTTCTTCCAGCAGTTCCACCGTGTGGGTAGAAGAAGTACTGTCCAGAAGACGTAGTGTGGCGGCCAGATCCTGTAAGTTGCCGGCATAGGCACAGGTAAATGCAACGCTTTCCCCGTGTTCCGCCGCCATGTCCAGGGCGTCATTCCAGTCTGCGCCGCGCAGACGATAGATATTATGATCGCCCACTTCATAAAAGGCGGTGAGTTGTTGGATCAGCAGATGTTCTAAAATACTGCCTGTGTAAATCTCACGTTTTTCAGTAAGCTGCTGGTTGCCGTCTGCCGGGGACCAGAAAGTATCGATATCGGTTCCGCGCAGGGCCTGCGCATCTTTAAAATAGGGCGCCTGTTTATAAAGGATATCAAAATCACCTGTCTGATCAATATAAAGTTTGGTGGTCATTAACGGCCAGAGGGCATGATCCATCCAGACCCGGGCAATGCCGTTGCGGTCCGCAATGAAATTGCCGTCCCCGCTGCCAATAATAGTCGCGTTCGTGCCATCGATGCGGACACCGCCATAATTTGCGGCAATCATCTTTCCAACGCCCTGGGGTTCCATCAGAAGCAGTGACAGGCAGTCCTGCCAAAGATCGCGCCATCCACGGCCGCCGCGGCCGTAATCGTGGTGAGGCAGGAAAGAACAGCCAAATATGCGGCGGAGAAAGGGTTGAAAGCTGATCCACTTCATAAGCTGGTCAAAGTCGGGATCCCCGGTATGATAACTGACAGATACCTTGTCCTGCCAATAAGTCCTGGTTTGGTTGAAAGCATCCTGCACTTTTTCTGAGGTATTGTATTTCTGAATGACATCTGCAATCTGGGCTTCCGTTTCTTCTACGCCAAGCAGCATGATATATTCGGCCTTTTCCCCGGGAGCAAGAGAGAGCGTTTCAAAGCGCATCGCACCCATGGCCTCTCTTCCTTCGGCGGTGCTGAAAGCCGGGACCCCGGGATATTGTTCGTATATGGCGCGCGGATGGGTGTAGGTTCCGCCCTCGCCGATAAAATCCTCTACGGTGGGGTAGAAGCTTTCCGCCATATTACCGTTACCGGTAAAACCGCTGACATGATAGATCTTATGATTCGGGCGATGGCCCTTTTCGTCAAAGGACATGGTTGGGCAGACTAAAATACTGCTCTCATTCGTCCGGATACGATGCAGCATGGAAGTGACATTCCTGTGGTCGCGGATATTGTCTGCGCTGCGGCCGTAAAGGGGAATGGCCCCGTAAGCAGTCAGCTGCTGTGTGTCTTTGGACATATTTTGCACGGTCACATACATGATCTCGACATTATACTCTTTTGGAACAAAAGAAGTGACGGTGGTCTCAATTGGAAGGGAGCTGGAAGAGCGCCTTATGGTCTGCCACATAAGGCCGGCGGACAGTTCGCTCTCATCCTGCCGGGGAGTGAATCTAGCCGCTTCCTGTTCTGCAGAGGCACCCATGGCGGAATATATGCCCGCACCTTCCATGACGCACCAAAAGTTCCTGACGGAGCGATTATTATGCAGGTTTTCGGAACTCACCGGTTCCAGGAGGAAGGTTTCCTGATCGATTTTTGCATCACCGCCAAGGTTTGGCGTGACACAGCTTTTCAGTCCGGTCTCAGAGGCAAGGGGAAAATACAGATAACTTGTATTTTCAGGCTGTTTCATGGTAAAACTTCCGTGTTCATCGGTAAATGTTATGGCTTTCAATGTGGATGCTCCTTTCTGTAATATATGTTGGGATTTTATAACAGTATCGTGATTTAAGTTCTGAAAAAGGAAAAGGCTCAGAACCTATTACATAAAAATTATACAGGAATTATATCAGAATTTCAAAATATGGAGAACAAAAAGTGAAGAAAAAAGCGTTCAGGGAAGTAACGGCAGCCTGATCGTAAAGGTGGTGCCTTCCCCTTCTATGGATTCCGCTAAGATCTGTCCGCCGTGCTCCAATACGATGGCGCGGGTGATGGCAAGTCCCAGCCCCTGTCCGCCCCTGTCGGCACGGGTTGTGTAGGAACGATGGAAAATACGGGGCAGATCTTCTTTGGATATTCCGCATCCGGTATCGGCGACCGTGATATAAGCGGCTGATTTATCCGCTTTCAAAGAGAGTGAGATCTCCCCGTCAGCAGGGGTAAAGTCGGCAGCATTATACAACAGGTTTTCCAGGGCGCGGAAAAGCTGGTCGCGGTTTGCCATGACGCGGCATGGATAGGAGTCAATTTTTTCTGTGAAATTAGTTCCATTTAGTTCTATAATCGGGCGGCAGTTGCGTCCAAAGTCAGAGAGGAAGGTGTTCAGTAAGACAGGTTCCATGGACATGGGAACGCTGGCCTGGGCGGCTATCTCCTGAATAGATTTGAGCCGTTTGGATAAAATATCACACTGTTCTTCTATGTGGATCATTCTCGCGCGGGTATCATCATCCAGCATAATGTCGTTTAGACGGATGATCTGCGCCATATTGGAGAGGGCGGTCAGGGGCGATTTCATGTCGTGTCCCAGCTCCGCGAGCAATTGTCCTCTCTCTGTAAGCAGTTCCTGTAAATGGCTTGTTTTTTCTTGCACTTCTTCCTGCAGATGCAGGTTCAGCTTCCTGTTTTCCTCGGCCATGGCATGGTTTCGCTGTACCATCAGGACGGCAAAGGCGATGACCATGCAGAAGGTGCCGTACTCTTCCGGATATGCGCCGATAAACGGTTCATAACCGCCAATGGAGAGAACACCATACAGCAGACAGATACCGTTTGCACAGGCGGCCGCAAGAATGACGTTGGTATGGGCAGCTCCTGTAAAACCGCCATAGATGGTAAGACTGATGAAAAGACCGGCCATAAGCAGCTTATACCAGGAGATGAAGGATCCATACAGGGAGACAAGGACAGGAGCTGCGGGCAGTATAAACAGGGGCGCCACAACGACCAGGCCGGAAACGCCCAGAGCAATGGCGCGCAGGGTATTTTTGAAGCGCCGGGACCCATTCGGCCAAAACAACAGGAAAACAATCTGCAGGGAAAAATAGATTCCCAGCATCGTCGCACCATCTTCCAGGGCATAAAGGGTCCGCACAAGCGGTATACCCCACAGCCGGAAGAAAGGATAACAGATGCGCAGGGCGAAGGAAATACTTACCATGCCAAGGTAAAACATCACCCGGTCTGCCGTAGTCTGGCTGCGCTTCCAGAGTACGATGCAAAACAGGGAGAGCGTAAGGGAGGATGCAAAAAGAAGTCCATAGACAGCCATCCGGGCGGCAAGCAGATGATGGATGCTGTCCGGATCCCCGATCACAGGTGCATACCAGATGCCCCCATAATAATGGGAATAATTGGCAGTCTGGATGAGCAATTCCGCTTCTCCATCCAGGGCGAAAGAAAAGAAAGAATCCCGGACCAGGGGCTTGTAATACGCCGGCGTTACTTCTCCCGTCTGACCAAGACACTCTCCATCCACAAACACGCTGGCGGCGCACAGGGGTTCCGGAAGATAGAGCGAGAACATACCATTTCCCTGCAGCAGTAGCCGCCATGTGGCGGTGCCATAGGGGGTTCGATCTTCATGGAAGGGGGAGAGATTGGGATATTCCCCGGCCCAGACAGTGAGGGACAAATGATTGCCAGAGGCCTGGGAGGTAAAGTCTTCCGGAGAAAGTAAAACATCGGGATACAATGTCCAGCCATCCACAAGGGAAAAATATCCTTTTGGAGGGATTTGTGTAAAATTATCTTGTGTGTGCGCGGCTTTTGCTATATATTTGTTATCATAACAGGTGATTGCCCACAGCCCGAGCAATGTCAGGATGGCAGAGCCGGCTATGATCAGTACCGCCTGTTTCATGTATTTGGTAAAGATTGACTGTTTCATGATGATCTCCATTTCGAGGTATTGATGCGATGGTATAATAAGCAGCCATCTGATCGGTGAAAGGAATAGCTGCATGAAAAATAGTAAAAAGAGTCTGTGGCCAATGGCCCTTATAATTGCATTATCATTATATCTGTTTGCAGCACCTGTGGCAATGGCGGCGCCGAAGGACACTGTCAGTCAGAATACGACACGGGATGAGGAAGCGACTGTCAGCCAAAATACAATAGCGGACGACAGTCGGAGCGCTGTACAAAATACAAAACCGGATGCCGGCGGGAATCCGGGGCAGGATACAGAGCCGGATACGGTATCTACGGCCGATGAATTTAAGGCGTGGCTGGAATCACACAAAAATGGCGGCGGCAGCGTAAAACTGACAAACGATATTGTCCTGAAAGAATTTTACTTTTTTGCACCAAATGGAGCCAATCTGCCGGATATCATTGTGGATACGGATACTTACACGATTACGGCGGCCGGCAATATCAGTTTTTTTAGCGATGGACATCTTATCTTTCGCGGCAAAGCAGGAGATGGAGGCATCTTCCGTGCGAGGAGGGGCGGTATGCTGACCCTTGACGGTGTCATTGTGGAGGGTTCGGCAGAGGGGGCTGATACGCTATATGCAGTGTGGCAGGAGGAGGGCGCAGGCCTTCTTCTGGGAAATACTTTTGTCGAATGCAGGGTGTCCGGGGAGATCCATTATGCGGACATGCCCTTTGTGACAGAATCAGCCTCAGCCTGTGTTGTGGTGGAAAAGGAGCAGTCTGCCGCCGGTCTGTTACCCACGCAGATCAAATGCAATGTCAATTATCAAGGGCAGATACGGTACAATGAGCCAATGCCTGTGGCCTGGGATTTTGCGGGGACCGAAGAACATCAGGAAAAAAGACGGCGCTTCCAGGTGCAGGGTTTTTCTTCTCAGGCAGTATTTGAGGTGCCGCCGGTCTGTACGGTAGTCTATAATGATTATCCTCTGACCTTTGCGGAGGTGAGTGCCTTTATGCGTGATACAGTATATTACTTTCAGGGCGGTTATACGAAACCGAAAGGAGCGTTTCCTCTCGATGTGACGGCGGAGTACTCTTTTGACAATACAAGCTGGATAGAGGGTGAAAAGCGGACGGTAACTGATGATAGGGAAGGTTTTCAGATCTACTTCTCCCGTGATGAATGGGATAAGGTACAAAATCCTTACATCTATATCCGGCTGCAGGGAAAGAAAGACGGTAAAACGTATTTCTCCAATGTATTGCAGTATCAGGCCAACAATATGGCTGTGGCGGAAGATTTAGGCGGCAACCGCGGCGGCGGCACTTCCATTGTCAATCCGCCTGATGAGCCGAAGGATGAGGATTCCGGCGGTACATCTTCCG
>CAYUKT010000094.1:5906-8369 GCA_964445285.1 uncultured Bacteroides sp.
ACACCACCAAAAATATTGTTTTTGTGGCAGGGTTTGTGACATTGTCGGCCGGCGCCGGTGTGGCAGGATACTTTGCGCATGCAAGCAGCCTGCGCAGACACAAGCGCAGCAGGACGATCTCCAAAAAGGGTAAAAGCAGGATTCGGTAAAAGCAGACTATAAATCGTCCTCTTCATCAGGAACAAAGAGATATCCCTTATAGCGTTTGGTCTGGATGTAGTCGTGGTCAGGGCATAGTTCATAGAGCTTTCTGCGGATACGTCCCATAATGACCTGCAGGGATTTTTGGCCTTTAATGATAGGTGCTTTCCATACGGAATCATAAATCTGATCCGGAGAGAAGATCTCGCCGGGATGCTTGGCCAGGAAATACAGCACATCAAATTCATAAGAAGAAAAATCCACGGAACGGGAGCCATAGCTTGCACTGCAGGAGGAGGGGCTGATAGAGAAGGTGCCAAAACTGAGTGTTTTGGGCGGCTCGGCAGCCCTGCCTGCCCGGATGCGGGCCTGTACACGCAGTTCCAGTTCCTTCAGGCTGTAAGGTTTGCATACGTAATCATCGCCGCCCACGGAGAGCCCGCGGATGCGGCTTTCTTCTTCTGTGTAGCCGGAGAGAAAGACGATGGGGAGACCGGTCTTGGAACGTATCTTTTCACACAGTACAAAGCCGTCCATGTCCGGAAGGTCTACGTCCAGAATGACACAATCCAGGGCGTTGGTCAGAATAATCTCTTCCGCTGCCGAGGCAGTGTCAGCACAGATCACATCATATCCCATTGCACAGAAAAATGTCTGATTGTTCTCTATTATCATGGGATCGTCATCCACCATTAATATCCTGTACATCTTTTCACTCCTTATAGTTTTACATATTGATTTATATTGATTTGAACTTAAGTATAGCATAAATAAATTTGCGTATATTTTAAAATTTTGCCACGAAAGTAAACGTCAGGTAACATTTTCTGCCTGACGCCCTTTTTATGCATAAAATGATATAAAATAGGAATATCGCTTTAGATTTAAGGAGATTGTTGATGCTATGGATACAATGCATTTGGATATTTTTAAGTTGAATGAAAAAAAGGCGAACCGCTATACGGCTTTCTGCCTGCTGATTGCAGCAGGGGTTGCGGCGCTCATGTGGATCTTGAATATACTGGGATTTTTCATAGTGGACAAGAGGCTGATGAATACTGCCATGCCTGTCGGTGTGGCTTTATTTTTGCTGCCTTCGCTTCTGGTACGTGTGTGGAAGGGGCAGGAGTGGTTACTGAAATATCTCATTATGGGATGTTTTCTTCTGGGACTGGGGATTCTGTCTTCCGCGCTGACGATACAGCTGGTAATGGCATGGGCTTGTCCGATCATCCTCTCCTGTCACTATTATTCCCCTAAATTTGCCCATATTACACTGGCCGGAGCGCTGTTTTGCATGCTCTGTTCGGTGTATGTTGGGTTATATTTCGGGGTGTGGGATGCCAATATGATGCGCTCTGTGGAGCTGCAGGGGGACATCGCGTTCCGGGCGGCTTTTATCAGGGAGGCCACAGCGGCCGGGGACAACCTCCTGCTGCGGGTGTTTAATTTCTATTATATCCCGCGGGCGGTGATCCTGGTGGTGGTCTATCTGATCGGTGTCACCCTCTCCAAGCGGACGCACGGCCTGCTCAAACAGCAGGAACTGGATAATCGGGAGAAGGAGCGGATCGGCGCGGAACTTCATGTGGCCACGCAGATTCAGGCGTCTATGCTTCCCTGTGTTTTCCCGGCATTTCCGGAGTATGAGGAGTTTGATATTTATGCATCCATGAGTCCAGCCAAGGAAGTGGGCGGCGATTTCTATGATTTTTTCCTGGTGGATCAGGATCATTTGGCGCTTGTGATGGCGGACGTTTCCGGCAAAGGAGTGCCGGCAGCCCTGTTTATGATGATCACCAAGACTTTATTAAAAAATGCGGCGCAGTCGGGACTTTCTCCCAGGGAAGCGATGGAAAAGGTCAATAACCAGCTTCTGGAAAATAATGAGGCCGGGATGTTCGTCACTGTCTGGCTGGGTATCTATGAGATTTCCACCGGAAAACTGACGGCGGCCAATGCAGGGCATGAATATCCGGCTGTGAAACGGGCGGGCTGCTCTTTTGAACTGTTGAAAGATAAACACGGTTTTGTGATGGCGGGCATGGAAGATGTTTCGTATCAGGAATATGTGTTAGAGATCCATCCGGGCGATATGTTGTTTGTGTATACCGATGGCGTGGCGGAGGCTGCCGATGAGGAGAATCAGCTTTACGGTACGGACAGGATGCTGGAAGCCCTGAACAGAAAGAAAGATGTCAGTTCCCGGGAACTGCTGCAGGAGGTCAGGACGGATATCGACCGCTTTGTGGGCAATGCGGAACAGTTTGATGATATTACCATGATGGCGGTCAAGATCAGGAAGTGACAGCGGGATGGTTT
>CAYUKT010000095.1:0-8277 GCA_964445285.1 uncultured Bacteroides sp.
GATCACGAGATCCGCTTTGCGGACTCGGATAGACGGTTGGAATTTAAAAGATTGATGTCTTTGATGCTGGCGGTGTTGTTGGGTATCATGCCGGTGATGCATGTCTGGGCGGAGGAAGAGGAGACTACCGTAGAAGAGGAAGTCACCAGTGTGGAGGATGCCAATGAGACGATCGATTCCTATAATGATGAAGAGATAGAGTGGGAAGAGATACATATTAAGGATTTGGAAGGCCTGCAGGCATTTTCCAAAAACTGCTGGCTGGATACCTGGTCCCAGAATAAAAAAGTGTATTTGGAAGAGGATATTGTCATCTCTGGCGGTGAGTTTGTATCCATACCAACCTTTGGCGGATATTTTGACGGGCAGGGACATACCATAAGCGGACTGGCAATCCGGGATTCGGTGTCTTATGTGGGATTGTTCTGCTATACCCAGCCTTCAGCGGTCATCGCCAATCTGAAAGTGGAAGGGACGGTCAGGCCCACCGGCAAACAGATGGTGGTAGGCGGCATTGTAGGGGATAACGGAGGTATATTATTAAACTGTGCCTTTGAGGGTGTCGTAGAGGGCAACGACTATGTGGGCGGCATTGTGGGGATCAATGAGCTGAGTGGTATCCTCATGGAGTGTAAAGCGGGCGGTACGATTACGGGAGAGCATTACAGCGGCGGTATTGCAGGGCATAATGTGGGCAATATTGTGGGTTGTCTCAACCAGGCAGATGTGAACATTTTTAACGAAGATAAGGGGAAATCCCTGGAAGATATCAATCTGGAGCAGTATAAGGCCGGGCTTTTTAATCCGGAGGATAACAGTGATAAGTCGGAAAAGGCATCGGCGGTTCAGAGCAATGTGGATACGGGAGGCATTGCGGGACTCTCTACAGGTATCATACAGGGGTGTAAAAATACCGGTACGATCGGGTATGAGCATGTGGGCTATAACGTGGGCGGCATTGCAGGGCGGCAGTCCGGTTATGTACATGCCTGTGAAAATACCGGTATCGTCTATGGGCGTAAGGACGTGGGCGGCATTGTGGGGCAGGCGGAGCCTTATATCGCGGTGGATCTGTCTGAAGACATTGTGAGACAGTTATCGGATCATATCGATGTATTGCATGATCAGATCGGTAAGATGCTGGATGATGCGGGGAACGAGTCGGATACGCTTTCCAACCGGTTGACGGTGATTCAGGACTTTGCTGACAAAGCGTTGGATGATACCTATTTCCTTGCCGACAAGACGGTAGAGTGGACGGACGGGATGGTGGATTCTGTCAATGAGGCGATCAACCGCTTCGATTATGTGATAGAAGAGACCTCCAAAAATGATGGCGTGATAGACCAGAGCAGGGGAGCAGCCGACAATGTGAGGGATGCGGCCAAAGAACTGGAGGATATGGTGGATTCCATGGATATCTACCAGTATATGACGCCGGAGGAACAGGAAGAGTATAATGCGGCAAAAGATGCGATGAAGGAGGCATCGGAGAAGCATGCCGAGGATTATGCCGATTATATGAAGGCGTATAAGAATTATTGTATTGATCGGACTAGGACGGAGGCAGAGTATTGGGATGAGGATATAAATGAGCAGGATTTGCGGCCGATCGTGGAAGAAGATGGTCTGCAGAAGGAGTGGTCTGGTCCCAAGGGAAGTCCTGAAGATTATATAGGAGTCATAGAATGGGTGCACTGGCTGGGAGCGCCTGATGATATGGATAATGATAATACGGCATCCTTCCCCGGTGAAGGGGATCAAGGCAATTTGGATCAGGAATTGCTGGATGATGCGGCGCAGTTGATGCAAGATAATAGGGAGGATGCCGAGCAGGGAGCTTCCGACTATGCCGATGAGCAATATGCAGACCAGTACGGCGGTGATTATGCCGGTGATATGGAACGGTATCTGGAGACTATCTCTGACATCGCCACAAGGCATACCGATGAGATGACAGAGGATGCCCGGGAGAGTCTGGGTGATGCCATCGATTCGGCCAAAGATGCCACGGAGAATCTGCAAACGGCAGGCAGTCAGGTTAAAAATATTTTGGAGACATTGAATGGGAAGGAAGACATTGCATTTCCACAGCTGGGCGGCGATTACCGCTCGACTACAGGCAGTCTGAATTCCAATCTGAAAAGTATCTCAGAGAATATGGGTTACCTGAATGATGAGATGTCTTCTTCCAGCGACCTTTTGGGGGAAGATCTGACAGATATCAACGATCAGTTCAGTGAGATCATGCTCTTGTATACGGATGCGCTGGATGGTGTCCTGGATATGGATTATTCTGGTATCTATGAGGATAATTCCCAGGAAAATGCGGAGGAAAGCATAGATGCGACCATCGCGGACTGTGTGAACAGCGGTGTTGTCAGGGCGGATATCAATGTGTCGGGTATTGCGGGGACAATGGCCATAGAATATGATTTTGATCTGGAAAGCGATGTGACAGGTATCGAGGATGCCAGAGCCAATTCCACCTTCCTGACCAAATGTGTTCTCCGGCAGAATGTCAATGACGGTGCGGTCACGGCGCAGAAAAGTTATGCAGGCGGCATTGCCGGTCTTCAGGAAATGGGGACGATTTTACGCTGCGAAAATTACGGCAGGATAGAGAGCGAATCCGGAGACTATGTGGGTGGTATTGCCGGGCAGTCTCTGGCCCATATTACCAACGGCTATGCCAAGTGTATGGTATCCGGCGGAGAGTATGTAGCGGGTATTGCCGGCTATGGAAACGGCATCGAGAACAGCATCGCCATGATCAGGGTTAAGGAGGCGACAGCCTTCTATGGCGCTATCGCAGGTCAGGTGAATGATGAAGAAGATGTGCTGAATAATTATTTTGTGTCAGAAGAAATTGCCGGTATCGATAGGATTAGTTACAGCGGTAAGGCGGAACCTCTGACATATAGAGACCTGCTGGAGATAGAAGGTCTGCCGGCAAGATTTCATATGATGCGCATTACATTCTATGCGGATGAGGAAGAAGTCTACAGTTTAGACTGCCCTTACGGCAGCAGCCTGCGGGCGGAACAGTATCCTAATATACCGGTAAAGGAAGGTTACTATGCGGACTGGGATATCAAGGAGATTGATAAAGTATGGGCAGATGAAGATGTGACGGTGGAATATGTACGTTATCTGACAACACTGGCGGGAAGTCAGATGCGGGATAATGGACAGTCCGCACTTCTGGTAGATGGTGCCTTCAAGGTGGAAGATCAATTGGAGGATACAAAGGGTAATACTGCGGGAATCATCATAGAAGGCATGGAACCGGAAGAGATATTGGAATGCTGGCAGGTTGCCTTTCCGGAGGACGGCGGTGAGAAACATCAGATCCGGTACCAGGCACCGCAGGGTCAGACCGAGGGGATAGCGATCTATCTAAAGAATGGCAGCGGGTGGACGGAAACCGAAACAGAAATGATGGGAATATACCACCTGTTTACCATTGAGGGGAACGAAGCTGAAATTGTGGTCTGCAATGTGCAAAGCGGGATTATGGATTATCTGGTCTATATCATCATTGGCACAGTGGCTGCCATTGCCCTGATTGTGGTATTCATGATAAGACAAAGGAAGAAAAAGAAGAAAAGGTCTGTTCCTGATACCGAAGAAGCGCAGTAAAAATAAGCATAATAACGTCTTATTTTAGAAGGTTGATTTAAGAATCCGGATTATTCCGGTAAGTTTTCATAAGAGATATTGTAAAAGCCGGAACAGCTGTTCCGGCTTTTATCACATTCCAAACACATCCTTAATAAAGAGATAAGCGACTGTCAGAATCAAACCAACACAGAAGAGCAGCAGTCCAAAGGACATGCTTCGGGCGATCATCATGCTGTTTTCGCTGAGCTCCTCATAAAACAAGGCAAATTTATGATCATAATCCTGGTTTCTGGGATGCTTCCGGTGAATGGTCCGATTACCAAGCCATTGGAAGCATGTGGCAATCCAGGCACACATATGGGTAAGGGGAGTGCCCTGGGGTAATTCATGGGGCAGTTTACTGTCCCGAAAAAGCGTTTTGCGAAGTACTACCACAATGGTATCTACAAGGCTGTCTAAAAGCCGGCAGATCATACCGAAAGCAGCCGGCAGGATTTTTAACAGGACGGGCCGGTAGAGCAATTCTTCCAGATCCATCCAATGCGGAAGAGGGTCGGCATATTTCCGGGCGGGGAGTTTCGAATCAACCCGTCTCATCAGTAAAAGACGCACCACTGTAAAGTAGAGCAGCATCCCGATGGCCAGGGATATGACGGAGCCCCTCAGGTTTGTCAGGGAGAAGTATGAAAACGCTTCCGATGAAGGAGTTATCTGCAGGAATCCCTGTCCCATATCAGCAATACCATTCATAATGATGCCAGGGAGAAAACCCATGAGCGGCAGTAGCGATGCGCTCACAGTCAGGACAAAAGCGCTTACGCTATTCATATAGTGTCCGCTCATGTTGTCGTACTTTTCCTGAATAGCCGGATCGCTGTTCTTTTCCAGGAAGAGGCAGACATAGAGTTTGGCCATATAGGCAATGGTCAGTCCGCCGCTCGCAAGGAAGATCCATTCCACGCCTTTCATGAAAGAGGCGGAGAAAAGACTTGTGACGGCGCCGGCGCGGATCAGGTTGATATAAGTCACGATACTTTCATGGATCAAAGTCTTGCTAATGTAACCATTCCAGAGAGGAATGCCGCCGATACCCAGGGCGCCCATCAGGAAAATGTAATGGAGAAGCGGTTTTTTGCGCCCAAAACCGCGGATCTCGTTCAGGTCCAGTTTGTGCACATTCATAAAGACCACGCCTGCCGCCATAAAGAGTACCAGTTTGATCAGTGAGTGATTTACCATATGCAGCAGACTGCCCCGCATGGCCATGGCATTTTCCGTACCAAGAAGGCCGGACATACCAACGCCTGTCAGGATAAAGCCAATCTGAGAGACCGAGGAACAGGCCAGCGTCCTTTTTAAATCCACGGACAGCAGCGCCAGCAGGGCGCCAACCACCATGGTACATACGCCAACGGCCAAGATCAGGCCGCCCCAGAGGGAAGAGCCCAGGAAAAGATAAGCCGTCAGGATAAGGATGCCGTACATACCTGCTTTGGTCAGGATGCCGGATAGAAGGGCGGATGCCGGCGCGGGCGCCACAGGATGGGCCTTCGGCAGCCAGATATGCAGGGGAAAGGCACCGGCCTTGGCCCCGAAACCAAACAACAGACACAGACCCGCTGTCCAGAACTGTGTAAGTTTGGCAGGATCTTTCATAAGGGTATCTGACACACCTGTCAGGTCACGAAAGAATAAGGTGCCTGTCAGATCATACAGAAGGAAGATGCCCATTAACATCACTAAGCCACCGATCACGGCCACGGCCAGATAGGTGCCGGCAGCCTGCAGGGATTCCTTCTTCTCATCATGTGCCACCCAGACATAGGAAGTAAAGGACATGATTTCAAAGAAAATAAAAGTGGTGAAGAAATCCGCTGAAAAAAATACGCCTTCCGTAGCGCCCAGAGTCAGGAGCAGGAACAGATAATACCGATTGCGGTTGCGGTAATGTTTAAAATATTCCCTGGAAAAGAGGGTGCTCATGAACCACATAAAAGCGGCAATCGCTCCATAGAGCCCCCGGAAGCCGTCCAGGGTAAAATGCAGTCCCATGCCGCAGATATAAGGGATTTCTACAAGAATCTCGGAAACGCCTGGATTGGTAATGGTTTGTATGGCCAGGCAGAGGCACAGGATGAAGGTGATGCCTGTTATGACATCGGCCAGATAGTCTCTTGCGGCTTTATGCGACCGCCCAATAGCATAACATGGAATTGCTGCCGTCATAGGCAGAAAAATTGCACTGTAAAGTAATATACTCATATTTTCCTCGTTTCCATGGTTTAATAGATTCCGGCAGCCACATCATAAAAGAAATCCACGATCGGCTGGGAATGTACCCCAAACAAAATAATAAACACAGTAAATACAAAAAGCGGTAAAAGCATTTTCCAGTTGGGATCGTGCGCATCTTGTATGGAACTGTCATCAAAATCCTTTCCGGGAAAGAAAGCACGCACCACAATGGAGAGCATGTAGATCGCTGTCAATAAGGCTGATATCAGCAGACAGGCAATGCCTCCATAGGCCAGGGGATTTTTGCTGTCCACTGCCGCCCCGGCCAGGTTCCACTTACTGATAAAACCGGCCAGTCCCGGCACGCCCATGAGGGCGAGGGCGGAAATCGTAAAGATGCCGAATATGCAGGGCATCTTATAACCCAGACCATTTAATTCATGCACATAGCGCTTATCTGTCTGGTGCATGATGGCGCCGGCGCAGAAGAAGGAAGAAATCTTCATCACAGCATGAAATACCAAATGGGTAATGGCGCCTGTCAATCCAAGGGGCGTCATGATAACTGCCCCAAAGAGGATGTAGGACAGATTGCTTATGGTGGAATATGCCAGTCTGCGTTTGATATGAGTTTCTTTCAGTGCGCGGCTGCAGCCATACACAATGGTAAACATTACCACGATCATAACAGTGGTCTGGGCCCAGGTACCCCGAAGGAACTCTGTTCCAAAACTATAGTAAGTCAGCCGGATAATGGCAAACGCGCCTGATTTGACCACAGCTACCGCATGCAGCAGCGCCGTGACAGGAGTGGGGGCCACACCCGCCTGGGGGAGCCAGGAGTTAAAGGGGCAGACAGCGGCTTTGACGCCGAAGCCCATAAAGGCCATGACATAGATTAACAACAGGATGTTGGTTCTGTCTCCTATCTTTGCCAGATCCAACACGCCGCCCAGGATAAAGTCTGTGGTACTTCCATAGACAATGATCATGATCAGGCCGATAAAGGCAAAAGCAGCGCCGCCCAGGGAATAGTAGAGGTATTTGCGGCTGGCAAGTACGGCTTCCCTGGTCAGCGTGTGCATGACCAAAGGGACAGTGACCAAGGTCAACAGTTCGTAGAAAAAATACATGGTCAGCAGATTGGCGGCAAAAGCGATGCCCAACGTCACGCCATAGGTCATGGTATAAAAGAGAAAGAAGGTATTCTCATGTTTTTCCTTCGTCATGTATTCAAAGGCATAAAGAGTGGCAAAGGGCCACAGTCCGGAGACCAGGCCGGCGAATACCATACTCATGCCGTCCACCCGGAAACTGATGTTTAAGTCTCCGGTAAAGTGGGCCAGCAGGAAAGTACTCTCAGAATGGTGTAACAGCAGATACCATACCAGGATACTGTTGAGGATAACGGCGCTTTCCAGAAAAATCTCTTTGTGGCTTCTTTTGCGAAAGGGAAGCAGGGGAATCAGAATTCCGGTAATGATGGGCAGTAAAATAATACAGATGATCATAATGGCCGCTCCTTTCTTATAATAGGGTGCTGACAAATTTCGTCAGGTAATCGGTGATGATAGTAGGAAACAGGCCGACAAAAACCGACAATATTGTCATAAATAGGATTGGTACTGTCATGAGCCGCTCAGGTTCCCGTTTCTGTAATGTATTGTAATCATAGTCCGCACCCGGGAAAAAGCCCCGGATCGTAAGCGGCAGCAGATAGCCTGCGGTAAGCAGCGCACTGATAAGCAAAATGACCGGGCCGATATAGCGGAAGATACCGATATTACCGGCCAGCCCGCCAATGGCCAGATACCATTTGCTGACAAAACCGCCTGTAGGCGGGATGCCGATCAGGCCCAGGGATACGATGGTATAACACCACATGGTGAGAGGCATCTCTTTACCGATGCCGCGCAGTTCGTCCACTCTCGTTTTGCCGGTGGTGTAGATGATAGCCCCGGCAATCAAAAAGAGTGTGCCCTTGATGAAGCCGTGAGCCAGTACATGCAGGAGTCCGCCGGTGAAAGCGTCTTGATTCATTACTGCCAGGCCGAAGAGGATGTAGGAAAGCTGGCTGACAGTAGAGTAGGCCAGTCTTTTCTTCAGGACAGGCTCCCGATAGGCCAGCATGGAGCCCATAAAGACAGTGATCAGCGTCAGGGTAAGCCATGCGGTCTGCACCCAGCTTCCACGCAGAAAACCTGTGCCGAATATATAGTAAATTACACGGATCAAAGCCAGCACACCGGCCTTGACAATGACGGCGGAAAGAGCGGCGGATGCTGGCGCCGGAGCCGCCGGATGGGCGGTGGGGAGCCAGGCGTGCATGGGAAACATACCGGCCTTCACGCCGAAGCCCAGAATCATCACAAAGGCGATCAACAACAGGAAACGCCCTTCCGGTGACGCAGGAGAAAC
>CAYUKT010000096.1:0-6410 GCA_964445285.1 uncultured Bacteroides sp.
TATTTTTTTATTCTCTTAGGGATGGGAGAAGGGATCTTGCGTGAGGACAGGGAGAAGATATGAGTAATAAACTGCATAAAATAAAAGACGGTGGGCAGAGCGCCGGTCTGGAGATTACAGGACAGTTAATAGAATATCTGGTGGCAGTGGTGGCGGCGGTGGTGTGTATCGCGGTACCTTTGTATGCCAGAGATGGGTATGATCAGATTGGAAATGCTAAATTTGAGATTTATAGGAATATTTTGCGGCTGGGATTTATACCCCTGTTGATGCTGGCAGTTTTGTATGGTGTTTTTTGGTCTTTGGGAAAGAAAAAATGGAGTCTTTCGATCACGGATGGCTTTGTACTGGCGTATCTTTTGACAACTGTGCTGGCCACTGCTTTGGGTGGTTTTTTTGAAGATGCACTGTGGGGTGCGTTTGGCTGGAATATGGGATTGTTTTCACAGGTCAGTTTCGTTCTTCTGTATCTTTTCCTTTCCCGGTTTGGTAAAAGTTATCGTCCAGTGCTGGCAGTCCTGTGCGGGGTGTCAATAGTGGTGTTTCTGATCGGGATTGCGCATCGGCTGGGAATAGATCCTATTGGCTTTTATCGGGGATTATCAGATGATCAGAGGGCGCAGTTTCTTTCCACGATGGGACAGGCCACTTGGTATGCAAGTTATCTGATCGTGGTTTTGCCGGTAGGGATTGCGGTCTTTCTTTTTACAGGAGAAACGATTTGGAAAATTGTGAGCGGCATCTATACGGTCATCGGTTTTTGTACTTTGGTGACGCAGAATAGTGACAGTGCCTACTTTGCGCTGGCTGGTTTTATGCTGGTATTTTTCTGGATCTGTGTGGAAAAAAGAGAAAGCCTGCGCCGGTTTGTGTTCGTCTGCATGCTGTTTTTCCTTTCCGGTAAGGTGATGTCCTTTCTGATGCGGATTGATCCGAATCCGGAACTGAAATATGATTTCCTGACAAATCTGGTCTTAAATTCTGCATTGACCTGGGTGCTTCTGGGAACCTGTCTGGCGCTGTATGGAATGTTGTGGCGGCGGCAGGATAAAACGTATCCGGAGGAGATGATGCTGCGGGTGCGCTGGGTGGCGCTCATAGGTGCGGGTGTGGTGTTTGCGGGGATTGTGGGGCTTATCATCCTGCAGACAGCAGGATTCCTGCCGGAGAAGGTATCACAGAGGCTGTCTTCTGTGTCTTATTTTACCTGGAACGAGACCTGGGGTAATGGCCGGGGGCGTATTTGGAATTTTGCGGTCAAGGTTTTCCGGGAGGAAAGTTTCCTGCATAAGCTGATAGGGGTAGGGCCGGACTGCCTGAGCAGCTATGCAGCGGCATATCATGGTGAGGAAATGGAGTTGTACTGGGGGCAGAAGGTGCTTACGAACGCCCACAACGAATGGCTGAATATATTGATTAATGGCGGGATTTTGGGATTCTTATCTTATGTGGGAATTTTTATGACGGCTGTGGGGCGTTTTTTAAAGACAGAACGCAGGAATATTCTGCTGACAGGAATTGCGGCGGCCGTGGTTTCCTATATGGCTTACAACTTTTTCTGCTACCAGCAGGTATGCTGTACGCCGTTTATATTTATGCTGATGGGGATTGGGGAATATTTGTGCAGGGAAGAGAAACAAGAGAAGGACTGAATCGTAGGATTTAGCACAAATAGTGGTTGACAAAATTTAATCCCGCACTTAGAATAAAACGCAAGAAACGGCATAGCAGGGAGCATGACAGGCTGTGCGGACATATGGCAGACGTGACGAAGAAGAGAATAGTACGGATGGGGAACGTGACAGAGAGAGAATCATTGGTGGAAGATTCTTACGGGAGTTATTCGGAACCGGCCTCGGAGTCCTGTGTGATGAGCACAGCGTAACACCGGCGATAACGGTAGGAGAAGAGAGCGCTGATGCGCTAATTAGGGTGGTACCGCCGAGATTTCGGTCCCTTTGGGGATGGGATCTGGGCGTTTTTTAATGTTATGAGTTTTTTGAGAGAGGAGAGAAAAATGGCAGACAAGAAATTAGTGGAAGCGATCACGGCGATGGAGGAGGATTTCGCGCAGTGGTACACGGATGTGGTGAAGAAGGCACAGCTTCTGGACTACACGAGCATCAAGGGATGTATGGTGCTGCGTCCGGCCGGATATGCTATCTGGGAGTTGATCCAGAAGCAGATGGATGAGCGGTTTAAGGAGACCGGTGTGGAGAATGTATATCTGCCCATGTTTATTCCGGAGAGCTTGCTGAATAAAGAGAAAGACCATGTGGAGGGATTTGCACCGGAGGTGGCGTGGGTGACGCATGGTGGTCTTCAGCCTTTACAGGAGAGGTTGTGCGTGAGACCGACTTCCGAGACACTGTTCTGCGATTATTATAAAAATACGATACAGTCTTACAGGGATCTGCCTCAGGTATGTAACCAGTGGTGTTCGGTGGTGCGTTGGGAGAAGGAGACCAGACCGTTCCTGCGCAGCCGTGAGTTTTTATGGCAGGAAGGGCATACCGCCCATGCTACCGCAGAGGAGGCGGAAGAGAGAACGCTGCAAATGCTGAATCTCTATGCTGATTTCTGTGAAGAGGTGCTGGCGATTCCTGTGGTGAAGGGCCGCAAGACGGACAAAGAGAAGTTTGCCGGTGCTGTAGCAACGTATGCGATCGAAGCGCTCATGCATGATGGTAAGGCATTGCAGTCCGGTACCAGCCACAATTTTGGGGATGGCTTTGCGAAAGCCTTCGGGGTCCAGTTTACGGATAAGGACAATACTTTAAAATATGTGCACCAGACTTCCTGGGGAACGACCACCCGTTTGATCGGTGCAGTGATCATGGTACACGGCGATAATTCGGGTCTGGTGCTGCCTCCTAAGATTGCCCCTACCCAGATCATGATCATTCCCATCCAGCAGAAAAAAGAAGGTGTGCTGGATAAAGCATATGAGCTGAAAGAGCGTTTGAGCGGTTTCCGTGTGAAGGTGGATGATACGGATAAGAGTCCTGGCTGGAAATTCTCCGAGCAGGAGATGCGGGGTATCCCGATCCGTGTGGAGATCGGTCCTAAGGATATCGAGGCCGGCAAGTGTGTGATCTGCCGCCGTGATACAAGGGAGAAGATAGAAGTTTCTCTGGATGAGATTGAAGCAAAAGCAGGAGAAATCCTTGACAGGATGCAGAAGGAAATGCTGGAACGTGCGAGGGCGCACAGGGAGAAGCATACTTTTGTGGCCAAAGATATGGAGGAGTTCCGCAGACTGTTCAAGGAGGAATCCGGTTTTGTGAAAGCCATGTGGTGCGGTGAGCAGGGCTGTGAGGAGAAGATTAAGGAGGAACTGGCAGTCACAAGCCGCTGCATTCCTTTCGAGCAGGAAAATATCAGCGAAGTCTGCGTATGCTGCGGCAAACCTGCGAAGAAGATGGTTTACTGGGGCCGGGCATATTAAGGTGGCTTGTATAATAACAGAGATTGGAGTATAATAAACCCTATTGGCGTAAGCCCCGCTGCTGCTGCGGGGCTTATATGAAAGGAGGACAAACTATCATGCAAAAATTATTATCAAAGATGGCGAAATTTTCATATTTCTTTATGTGCGGCTGGTATCTTTTTACCCTGCCCGTACATGCTTATATCGACCCGTCCGCAGTCACTTATATCATTCAGGCTGTTGCGGGTGTCTTGATTGCCTTGGGTGCGGTATTTACAATTTTCAGACACAAGATTTTTGCCTTTTTTAAGAAAAATAAAAAAGACGGCGAGACAGAGAAAAGTGCGATTGAGTTTAAGGACGTGGATGAATAAGAGGCGGTTATGGGTACAGTGATAGATGCGGTAGTCGGGGTATTGGTCTGGCTGATCAACTTATGTTATGGATTCTGCCATAATTATTGGATGGCAATCTTGATTTTTACCTTTTTGACAAAGGTAATACTGCTTCCCCTGTCAGTCTGGGTACAGAAGAATTCTATCAAGACGGTGCGGATGCAGCCGGAGATGAATCACATCAGCGCGACTTATCTGGGCAATCAGGAAGCGATTTCAGAAGAACAGTATAAGTTATTCAAGAGGGAGAAATACAGTCCCTTTGCGGATCTGATCCCGCTGTTTGTCCAGCTGGCATTGCTGATGGGCGTAGTCGAGGCTGTCAAACGGGGAACAAGCCTCACGGATATTCCTGTCAAGACAGGTGGAGTCACCTTATTGATACCGCTCCTTGCGGCGTTATCCGCCTTTTTCATGTGTTATGTGCAGAATAAGATAAATGTGCTGCAGTCAGAGCAGGGCGCCCTGAATAAGTACGGTACCATGATCTTTTCTGTGGCCTTGTCTTTATACCTAGGTTTTTTTGTGTCCATCGGTGTTGGATTTTATTGGAGCTGCAGTAATATATTGTCGATCGTTCAGCTGGTCCTTTTGAATATCTGGATCAATCCTAAGGATTATATTGATTATGAAGCGCTGGAAAAGAGCAAAGAAGAACTGCGGCAGGCCAAAGCCTTTATGACTTCTAAACAGAAAGAGGACAGGAAAAGTCCTTATCGTGACAAAGAGAAGGCGGATTATAAGAAATTCTTAAAGACACCTGATAAAAAGATAGTATTTTATTCTGAGAAAAATGGTTTTTACAAATACTATAAGGATATTATAGAAGAAATTATCAGAAGAACAAACATTGTCATCCATTATATCACCAGCGATCCGGAGGATGAAGTGTTTCGGATGGAGAGCGACCAGTTTAGACCGTATTATATCGGAGAACATCGGATGATCGTGCTGATGATGAAGATGGAGACGGATATCATGGTCATGACCACGCCTGATCTGGAGAATTTCCAGCTGAAGCGGTCTTATATCCAGAAAGATATCGAGTATATTTATGTGCCCCATGATGTCAATAGTGCCAATCTGTCATTCCATAAGGATGCACTGGATCATTATGATACGGTTTTTACATCGGGGCCTAAGAATAAGAGTGAGATTGCCGAGCGGGAAGAGAAATACGGGTTGCCGGCAAAGAATCTGGTGGAGTGGGGCTCCAGTGTCATAGATAATATGACGAAATCCTATGCGGAGATGGTCAAAGAGAATAGTGCCGGAGAACAGAAGGATAAGACGGTGCTGATCGCGCCCTCCTGGCAGAAAGATAATATTCTGGATTCCTGTATAGAGGCAATGCTGGATCAGCTGGTCAAGACACCTTATCATATTATCGTGCGTCCTCATCCGCAGTATGTCCGGCATTATGAGGGAAGGATAGATGCCCTGGCAGAGAAATATAAAGAATATGACGTCATGTTCCAGAAGGATTTCTCTTCCAATAAGACCGTTTATACGGCGGATCTGCTGGTCACAGACTGGTCGAGTATCGCCTTTGAATATTCTTTTTCCACTCTGAAACCAGTGTTGTTTATTGATACGCCCATGAAGATATTGAATCCGGATTATCAGGAGCTTACAACGGTGCCGATCGATATTGAACTGCGCAGTCTTATAGGTATCTCCATCAATCCGGAGAATGTGGAGGATGAGATTAAGGATTCAGTGGATAAACTGTTGTATGACGAGCAGTTTTCCAAGGATTCCCTGCATAAATTAAAAGAAGCGTATATTTACAATAACGGTGAGAGCGGCAAAGTCGGTGCAAAGTATATGATCGGAAGATTAGTGGAACGTTCCGGGAAATAGGGGGAGAAGCAGATGGTAAAGAGAAATGTATTGTTAAATCCGGGGCCGGCGACAACGACCGACACGGTGAAGATGGCACAGGTGGTTCCCGATATCTGTCCGCGGGAGAAGGAGTTTGTCTCCATTATGAGGGAGATTGAAGAGGGACTTTTGAAGATCGTGCATGCAGATCCGGCAGAGTTTGCGGCGGTTTTGTTCTGTGGTTCCGGTACGATCAATATGGATATCTGTCTGAATTCCCTGCTGCCTGAGGGAAAGAAGATCCTGATCATCAACAATGGTGCGTACAGCAGCCGGGGAGCAGAGATCTGCGAGTACTATGGTCTGCCTTTTATCAATTTGAAAATGCCTTTAAACAGACAGCCAGATCTTGCGGTGATAGAGAAGACATTGCAGGAGAATCCGGATATCGCCCTGGTCTATACCACGCATCATGAGACGGGTACGGGGTTGTTAAATCCCATCCGGGAGATTGGGGCGCTGGTACACCGCTATCACGGTATGTTTGTGGTAGACACCACTTCTACCTATGCTATGAGACCGATCGATATGGAAGCGGACGAACTGGATTTCTGTATGGCTTCGGCCCAGAAAGGCATCATGGCAATGACAGGATTGTCTTTTATCATTGGCAGGAAATCCATGATAGAGGCTTCTGCTGATTATCCGAAGCGCTCCTATTATTGTAATCTGTATATGCAGTATGCTTATGCGAAGGAACA
>CAYUKT010000096.1:6510-8261 GCA_964445285.1 uncultured Bacteroides sp.
CTGCGCCAGCTGATCGCCATGCGGCCCATCGTTAAGACCTTGGAAGTACATTCCGGGCTGACCGGGCTGATCGCCGAGAAGACAGTGGTGGAAAGTAATGGCAAGCTGGATCAGTTTGACGCTATGTGGATATCTTCCCTCTGTGATTCCACGGCGAAGGGCAAGCCGGACATCGAACTGGTGGATATGTCATCCAGGATCCGCACGATCGATGATGTGATGGATGTGACCACAAAGCCCATTATTCTGGACGGAGATACGGGCGGTCTGGTGGAACATTTTGTGTATAATGTGAGAACTCTGGAGCGGATGGGCGTTTCGGCGGTGATCATTGAGGATAAGACTGGTCTTAAGAAAAACTCTCTGTTTGGTACAGAAGTGGAACAGACGCAGGACAGTATAGAAAATTTCTGTGAAAAGATAAAGGCCGGCAAGAAGGCGCTGCGGACGGACGATTTTATGATCATTGCCAGGATTGAGAGTCTGATCCTGGAACGGGGCATGGAGGATGCACTGAACCGTGCCCGCGCTTATGTGAAAGCCGGGGCGGATGGCATTATGATACATTCACGCAAAAAATCCCCTGATGAGATTCTGGAATTCTGTCATAAATTCCGGGAGGAAGATGCTAAGACGCCGATTGTGGTAGTGCCTACATCCTTTAACAGCATCACGGAGGAAGAACTGGCGGCAGCAGGCGTCAATATTGTGATCTATGCCAATCAGCTGACGCGCAGCGCCTTCCCGGCAATGCAGAGCACAGCAATGGAGATTTTGAAGAATCACAGAGCGCTTGAAGTGGATTCTAGGCTGATGCCTTTTAAAGATATCATACGTTTGATCGATGAGATATAGAAGGAGAGAGATCAGTGAGAGAGATAGCGATTCTGATGGCGGCAGGGCTAGGCAGCCGTATGCGGCCTCTGACCGAACATACGCCCAAACCTTTGATCAAGGTTCATGGAAAATCCATGATAGAGACAGTCATAGAGGGACTGCTGGGACGGCCGGTGGAAGAAATCTATATTGTGACGGGATATCTGGGGGAGCAGTTTGAGCCGTTATGCGAAAAGTACCCGCAGGTACATATTCTGTATAATCCGGATTATCAGACGAAAAATAATATTTCTTCCATTTATGCGGCGAAAGAGATTCTGGGCACGGCGGATTGCTTTATCTGCGAATCTGATCTGTATGTGGCGGATGCGTCTATTTTCCAGAAGGATTTACAAAATTCCTGTTATTATGGCAAAATGGTGCGGGGCTTTTCCGATGACTGGGTATTTGAGCAGAAAGGCGGCCGGATCTCGCGGGTAGGTAAAGGCGGGACCGATGTTTACAACATGGTGGGCGTTTCCTATTTTCAGAAAGCAGACGCCCTCATCCTGCAGGAAGAGATTGTTAAGGCCTATGAGAAAGAGGAGAACGGGGATCTGTTCTGGGACGAAGTGGTAGACAGGAACTTGGACCGGCTGCGGCTTACTGTGGAAGAGGTTTCAGAAGGACAGATCGTGGAGATAGATACTGTGGAAGAATGGGAGAGAGTCAATGAAAGCATCTAAAGTGTTATCGCTGTTAGAAAATATGGGGATCGATACCATCGCAGGCGTGCCGGATTCCACCTTGAAGCAGTTCTGTGACGGCCTGCAGACATATGAGGGGAATCTACGGCATTATGTGACAGCTAATGAAGGCGCGGCAGTGGGTGTTGCCATAGGCACTTACCTTGCTTCCGGCAGACCGGCCTGTGT
>CAYUKT010000097.1:0-5429 GCA_964445285.1 uncultured Bacteroides sp.
ACCGGCGTACCCAGAAGGTTATACGTGCTGGAACTGCCCAGCTGCGCTATTTCAATCACCTCCATCGTCTCCTCACTGATGGAAGTAAGCGGCACCGACAAGATTGCCAGTCCTGTTGCCGCATCCTTCTGTACGATCTCTGCCTGTGCCTGTGTCTGATCACAGAATGTAACCTCTATGGTATCTGCCCCATTGAGGGTACCCGCACTGACCAATACAAGCATCGCCTTGTTATTATTGGCCACGATCAAACCGGAAGCCGATGCCACATTCTCATAGATATTGTTGAACCAGTCCACATCAGAGGTGACACCCGTCACAGTAACCACCGCTCGATTGGCCTTCTCGGCCAGCTTCATAAGTTCATTATAAACGGACTGATAATCTTCCAGGCCGAACTTCACCTGGGAGAGCAGTTCTTCAATCTGTTCATCCTCCAGCTCCACCTCCACAGGCTCCGGTTCTTCCTCCACCTCATCGTTGACCAGCATATCCTCCGGATTCATCTCCTCCATCACAGTTTCTTCCGGAAATACTACTTCCTGGGGTTCCTCTTCCGGATAGAGACGATTGCTGATCACCGGCTCAAGGATCAAAAAGGTCACGCAGGCCACCATACCGAACACCACGGCCATCACAACCGTGATCACCGTTCTCCTGAGAAGTTTTCTCTTGTTGACCGGTTTCTGTTTTATCTTTTCCCGCATAAATTCCGGCTGTACGGACAATGTGTACTCCGCCTGTTCTTTGGAAGACTCTCTTCCTGCCGGATCCTGTTCTCTCTCCTGTTCAGACATAGACCCTACCTCTCCGTATCTGTCATACGCGCTCCTGCCAATCACTTCAAACTTGCGTCTATTTTATCATATCGACATCTTTGTGACAAGCCGCGCAGGGAAAGGCTGGGCATTCCCCGCCCTTATTCTAAAACGCCCGTCTCGATAAAACCATAGTAATTCCCTCTCATTTATGATAAGATATTCCTGTGCCAACTATTGATATATCACAGAGAAACGAGGCTATTATGAACAGCAAGGTACTGCGTGTTTTAGAATATCACAAGATCATTGACCGGCTGACTGAAAAGGCAACATCTCAGCCTGGAAAAAAGCTGACCGCTGCCCTTCTGCCCCTGACTGATCCGGCAGCGATCGAGATGGCGCAGACACAGACCGCCGATGCTTTAAGCCGTCTTTTCAGCAAAGGTTCCACATCCTTTGGCGGCAACAAAGATCTGGGAATGAGCATCAAATCTTTGGAAGTAGGGAGTGTGCTCTCCATTTCCGAGCTTTTAAATATTGCATCTTTTTTGGAGAATGTAAACCGTATCAAGACCTATGGGCGCAAGGACAGGGACGATATCCCCGGCGATTCCCTGGATGAATTTTTTGACAGTCTGGAACCGCTTACACCACTTTCCAATGAGATCAGGCGATGCATTTTATCCGAAGAAGAGATTGCCGATGATGCAAGCCCTGCTTTAAAACACATCCGGCGAAGCATGATGATCACCAATGACCGGATTCACTCTCAGTTAAATTCCATGATCAACGGCTCCTATCGGACTTATCTGCAGGATGCTGTGGTGACGTTACGTGACAACCGTTACTGTATCCCTGTCAAAGCAGAATACAAAAGCCAGGTGCAGGGTATGGTGCACGACCAATCTTCCACCGGCTCCACCTTTTTTATCGAACCGGCGGCAGTGGTCAATCTGAACAATGAGTTAAAAGAGCTTGCTCTCAAGGAGCAGGAAGAGATAGAAGCGATCCTGGCATCTTTAAGCGCACAAGCCGCCGCACACACAGATACACTTGCGGGAAATCAGAAAGCCATGACCATGCTGGACTTTATCTTTGCCAAAGCCTCCCTTGCCATGGAACAGAACGCTTCCAAACCTGTCTTTAACACAGAACATCGGATACACATCCGTAAAGGACGGCATCCGCTGTTGGATAAGCATAAAGTTGTTCCCGTGGATATCCTTTTAGGGACAGACTTTGACCTGCTCATCATCACCGGCCCCAATACCGGCGGTAAGACCGTAGCTTTAAAGACAGTGGGACTATTCACACTGATGGGACAGGCAGGACTGCATATCCCAGCGCTTGACCGCTCGGAACTCTCTATTTTCCGGGAAGTATATGCGGATATCGGTGATGAACAGAGTATTGAACAGAGTCTCAGTACCTTTTCTTCCCACATGACGAGCATCGTATCCATTTTAAAAGAGGCGGATGCAGACTCCCTGTGTCTCTTTGATGAATTGGGGGCCGGCACCGACCCCACCGAAGGCGCAGCGCTTGCCATTGCAGTGTTGGATCATCTGCACTGCCGGGGCATCCGCACCATGGCCACTACTCACTACAGTGAGTTAAAGGTCTACGCCCTCTCCACAGAATTTGTAGAAAATGCCTGCTGTGAATTTAATGTGGAAACACTGCAGCCCACTTACCGCCTTCTGATCGGCATTCCCGGCAAGAGCAATGCTTTTGCCATCTCTTCCAAACTGGGACTGCCGGATCACATCATAGAAGATGCCAGACGGCATATTACAGAGGACAAGGAAAGTTTTGAAGACTTACTGGCCAATCTGGAAAACAGCCGTCTTACCATTGAGAGGGAACAGTTGGAGATAGAATCCTACAAACAGGAGATTGAGGCCCTGAAAAAGCGGCTGGAATCCAAACAGGAGAAGATTGACCAGTCCCGCGACCGCATTCTCCGGGAAGCCAATGAGGAAGCCCGCGAGATCTTGCAAAATGCCAAGGAAATAGCGGATGAGACCATTCGTACATTCCAGAAAGCAGGCACGGCCGTTTCCATCAAAGATCTGGAAAAATCGCGGCAGAAAGTGCGGGATAAGATTTCCGAAAAGAATGAAAAGCTGGCGCTGAAAAATGATAAGTCTGGTCACAAAACCTTAAAACCCAATCAGATCAAGCTGGGCGACAGCGTCAAGATCGTCTCCATGGGACTTAAAGGCACAGTCAGTTCCCTGCCCGATAAGAGCGGCCGGCTCTTTGTTCAATGCGGCATTATCCGCTCTCAGGTATCTCTGGACGACCTGATATTAATTGAAGAAGATACCATAAACACCGGTAAAATGCAGCGCACTTCTTCCGGCAGACTTAAGATGTCCAAAAGTTACACCGTTTCCACAGAGATCAATCTGCTGGGAAAGACCGTGGACGAGGCGCTGTCGGAACTGGATAAATATTTGGATGACGCCTATCTGGCCCATCTTCCCAGTGTGCGGATCGTACACGGCAAGGGAACCGGCGCTCTGCGCAATGCGGTACAAAACTACCTTCGCAAAAACAAAATCATTAAAAGTTACAGGCTGGGTGAATTCGGTGAGGGGGACGCCGGCGTGACGATTGCGGAATTTAGAGACTAAAAGTAAATTTGCTTCGCAAATTAACTTTGCGAGATCCGCTTCGCGGCCTCGGATAAGCAGAAGTTTTTTAGCAGGAGGAGTTAAAATGGTTAATCGACAGAAAATACTGATCGTAGACGATGACAATAATATTGCAGAACTGATCTCTCTTTATCTGACTAAGGAGTGTTTTGAAACCATGATTGTCAATGACGGGGAATCTGCCTTGTCAGCGGTGGACAGCTTTGCGCCGAATCTGATGCTCTTAGATCTGATGCTGCCTGGCATAGACGGTTATCAGGTGTGCCGTGAAGTCCGCTCCAAATCTTCCCTGCCCATCATCATGCTCTCCGCTAAAGGCGAGGTATTTGACAAAGTGCTGGGATTGGAACTGGGCGCCGATGACTATATGGAGAAACCCTTTGATTCCAAGGAGCTGGTGGCCCGCGTCAAGGCCGTACTGCGCCGCTATAAACCCGTAGCCGAACAGCCGAAGGCCTCTGATATCAAGAGTGTGGAATATCCGGATCTTATCATCAACCAGACGAACTATTCCGTCATCTACATGGGCAAGACCATTGAAATGCCGCCAAAAGAGCTGGAACTTCTCTATTTCCTGGCTTCCTCTCCCAACCATGTCTTTACGAGGGAGCAGCTTTTGGATCAAATCTGGGGCTATGAGTACATCGGTGATACCCGCACGGTGGATGTACATATCAAACGGCTTCGTGAAAAGATTAACGATCATGAAAGCTGGCGGATTGCCACCATATGGGGCATCGGTTATAAATTTGAATCCAAAACAACCTAGACCACACGAGGAAGAGATTATATGAAAAAAATAAAATGGTTTATTTTGGGCGGAATTTTTACAATTATATTGTATTTAATAGGAATCGGAACATATACTCGATTATCATCCGATCCTATTATATTCTTTGCCTCACTTTTTATTGGAATTATTGCAGTCTCTATTGTTTGTGTGGCATCTGCTATTAAAGCACGGGAATATCTGGATAAATTTACTGTGTTCTTGGGCGGAATGGTATGGTATCTGGGAATCATAATTTTTTCAATATTTGGCCCGACATTTATCGATAGAAGTATTTCTTATCATATTGCCTTTTATGCTGTAGAAGAAAATAACATATATGTAGAAGATATTGAAGAAACCCTTTCCAATGAAGTTGTTGAAAAGCGTATACATGATGCGCTTGCAACCGGTGTTCTTACTATAAATGCTGACGGCAGTATCAGCCCGACATTAAAGGCAAAACTGATTTATTATACATTAAAACCTATTGGTGAACTGACCAATTCGATGGACACCTATAATAACATGAAAGAAGATTTTATAAATGCGGGAAGAAATCAAGAATAAGGCTTGGAAATATAAACATGAACTATTTTTATGCTTAACCGGAATAGTTTATTTTGGATTTTTATTGAAATATTATCTGGTTGATTACAATACCCCTGATTTTAAATTATATTATGATATGTCATCTGCCGGGAAGTTATCTCAGGATGGGTTCTCTTCACTTTTTATATGGTTTGCTTCATTTGGCGGAGCATGCTATAAACAACTTAATGTATTTAGCTTGCTTCTAATGACCTTAGCCCTACTAAATATCTCCTTTTTTATTAATGGAATGTTTGTTAATAAAAATATCCATTATGTTGTATCTTTAATGACTTTATATTCATGCAGTATATTTTATTATTTTTACGGGAAAATTTTTTATGATTTCCCATTTACGGCATTTAGTTACAGCCTGTGTCTTTTGATAACATTAAAATTATTTAAAGCTATTAAAATAGATGAAAATATCTATAAAATATGGTTGCTTCTATCAGCTCTAATGGGATTTACTTTATCATGGAAACCTTATAATATTTTTTGCATTGCAGGTCTATGCTTTCTTTTGTTAATAAGAAATGAAAGTAGAAATTTCTTATTAACTATTATGTGCTCAGTTAAAAAACTTGCTGTATCACTTCTCCTTTTCATATTGGGATATGTATGCGGAAATTACAATTTACTTATTAA
>CAYUKT010000097.1:5439-8218 GCA_964445285.1 uncultured Bacteroides sp.
AACCTTGATGGGACTTACTGCATATCCAGCAAATAGTCAATTTTACCAATTTTTATACGCAAAAACAAAAATACAATGGGATCATGTAAATGATTTACCTTTTAATCTGTCAGTGATGACAATTTTAACTATGGCAATATTCCTATTTGTATTACCGATATTATTAAATAAGCTTAAATACTTGAGCATATCTTTTTTCATGACCATATGTCTTTATATCTACATAGAAGGATTCTCCCCTGGATATGCCTGGCATGGATTTCCCTTTGGTTTATTTATTATTACATTTGTCATATTTTTGCTTTCTGATCAAGAAATATGTAATGAAAAAATCCGGATGATTCCTGTTTATTTTGCAATAGCAATACAGATAATTGTATGCTTTTTATTTTATATTCCCTTGCAAGACCGCTGGTATCGTACTACAGAAGAAGCTATCAATATTTTGGAGCAGCAAGAGTATGAAATCTATACAGATGTTTGTACATTAATCAGTAAAATTAGCAACTCTCATTATATGATTGACCAACCAATAAAGCGATATAAACCTATTGCCGGCAATCTGACAAATTATACTGACTCCAGCATACAAAATACATATTTTATGGCAGATAATTATTACTTTGCTACTCCATTAAAAGAAGCAAATTATACTGATTGGTGTTTACTCGAACAGCAAGATAATTATTCGGATAATCCTGCTGTGTATCAATACGTGATTTGGATTGTTCCGGACTGCTTTAAAACAATGTCGGATGTTGCCAACATACATATATATGATAATATGCAGCTTGTGGATATGGTTCACGGAAAACATTATTCTGTATATTTGTATAAAAAATAAAATATTTTTCCCATCACAAATTGTTCATGGGGGTAACTATGAGAAAAACACTATACCTCAAATTAATACTCGCCTATATCATCTTTGGATTGTTCGGGTTCGTGGTCGTGGCTACCTTTGTCTCCGACATGACCATCAATCATCTGACCAAAGAAAAAGCAGATGCCCTCTACCGAGAGGCAACGCTGATCGCCAATACCTACGCCACCGACCTGTATAATTCGGAAGCTTCCCTGGAAGCCGTCAAATCCCAGCTGGATGCCCTGGACACATACCTTGACGCCACCATCTGGATCATCAATCCTTCCGGTCGTATGGTTCTGGATTCCTCATCCCCCGTAGATGTGGAGAATGAAGTGGTGATCGAAAACTTTGATCCCACCATCACCGCTGGCTCCTACTATACAGAGGGAAATTTCTTCCAGACATTTGACGAAGAGATGCTGAGTGTTTTTGCGCCCATTACTTCCAACTATAAGGTGAAAGGTTATGTAGTCATCCATGCTTCCATGACAGACATACAGGAAGAGACCAACCAGCTTCTTAATATTTCTTACCTGATGCTGGTCATCCTTTTTTTGCTGTCGCTAATCATCCTGATTTTCTTTACGGAGATTGTCTATATCCCCCTGCGCAAGATCACAGAGGCGACAGAGCAATATGCCAGCGGCAATATGCACTATGAATTCAGTGTGGAGAGTGAAGACGAAATGGGATACCTGGCCGCCACGCTTGCCTATATGGCCAGCGAGATTGCCCGTTCTGAAGACGACCAGAAAAAATTTGTGGCCAACGTTTCCCACGATTTCCGTTCGCCCTTAACTTCCATCAGCGGTTATCTGAAAGCAATGATCGATGGCACAATCCCACCGGAACAATATGAAAAATACCTTACCATCGTATTAAATGAGACAGAACGCCTCACCAAGCTGACCAACAGCCTGCTGACCCTCAATAACCTGAATACCAAGGGAATCATGCTGAATAAGACGGACTTTGATATCAATACGATCATCCGCAATGTGGCCGCTTCCTTCGAAGGAACCTGCCGCCAGAAGATGATCGGTATCGAACTTGTCCTCACCGGCGAAGAAATGTATGTGGTCGCCGATATGGATAAGATTCAGCAGGTCCTCTATAATCTGCTGGACAATGCCATTAAGTTCAGCCACCATAATTCCGTAATCAAACTGGAAACTACGGAAAAGCACAATAAGATTTTTGTCAGTGTCAAAGATTCCGGCATTGGAATACCCAAGGATGACCTAAAACTGATATGGGATCGCTTCTATAAATCGGACTTATCCCGCGGTAAGGACAAAAAGGGGACAGGGCTCGGCCTGTCCATCACCAAAGAGATCATTCAGTCCCATGGGGAAAATATCAATGTCATAAGCACGGAGGGCGTGGGAACGGAATTTATCTTCTCGTTACCCAAATCGGATGTCGAGGATGATGATTAGAATTCATCATCCTTTTTGTTTTACCATGCATGTTTTCCAGTATTAATTAGACTATCTATATCGATAAAAGCATTTTCTATTCTTTCTGTATGATATCCCCAATAATTATCATAAATTTCTTGTGTATACCGCACCTATCCCACTCTTCCAACACAACTCCTGAGTACATATCTCTATATGACGCATAACATTCCAATAGATATATAAAAATTTTCCGGAAAATATCCTTTTAAATAATTATTAACAGTACGAACTGCCCACTTTTTTGCCTGCTCAAAATCACTGGTAAGATAAAACCCTGCACCAAAATCTAACAATCTTTTTGTCGCAATAAGCATTGACTCTTTAATCCCTATATTACTACCATGATATAAATCATTTTTCTTCCTTTCCTAAAACAAACAGTTTTCCGATAATGATACAGACGTTTTCATTTCTTTCCCCACGAAAGCCGATGCAATTCCCCCTCCAT